>JBCDIR010000011.1:0-13011 GCA_038748735.1 Bacteroidota bacterium
CACCACCACAAAGCCCGCCCGAAATGCTCCGTACAGCGCAATGGGATATTGCAACAAGTTGGGCATCATCAGCGCTACCTTATCCCCCGGTTCTAAGCCCCGCGAATGGAGGTACGCCCCGAACGCCTTAGAATATTCGTCAATCTGCGCAAAGGTCATTTCTTTACCCATGCAGGAAAACGCCTTTTCGCTAGCGTATTTTTCAAAAGTCTGGTCCAGCAGGTCGTTGACACCTTGGTACTCGTCTGGATCAATATTGGCCGCAATCCCGTTGGGGTAATGCTTTAGCCAGGGGCGTTCTTCACTCATGGTTGGAATAAATATTAAGTTTATTGGACAAAGTAAAACTTTTTCCGCTTTCGTAGAAGAGTAGCGTATTATTAAGTAGGATGATTTGGGGCCCACCCTCCGTAAACTACGGGTCGTTACGCTTCGTAGTTCGCTTTTCGCTCAGCCGCAAAGCGGCCCATGCCCAGGGCATGGCTACTGCGCATCACTGGGCCGGAGCGTTCCGTTTGCTCTAAAACCACCCGCAATTAATCAAGCGGAACCATTCTTAAATGCCTACCTTTGCGGCCAAGTTCGGAAAAGCAGTTTGTTAGTACTATTTTTCTTCCGAAAAGGAGTACTTTCTAGCGCACGACCGACCAATTGAAAACAATTTACAATACCCTCGGCCATGATTAAGATTCTCGCCAACGACGGCATTCATCCAGACGGCAAAACGCTGCTGGAGGAGGCCAGCTACCAAGTCGATACCGACAAGGTCGCCCAAGAAGACTTGCCCCAAGTATTACCCGATTACGACGTCATCATCGTCCGCTCGGCAACCAAGGTACGCAAGGACCTCATCGACCAGTGTCCTAACCTCAAAATCATTGCCCGCGCTGGTGTGGGCTTAGACAATATCGACGTAGCCTACGCCCGCGAAAAAGGTATCGCCGTTTACAATACGCCCGCCGCTTCGTCGCAGTCCGTAGCGGAATTGGTGTTTACGCATATGTTCAACTTGGCGCGCTTTGTACACCGCTCCAACCGCGAATTAGTACAGGACGGCGCTAATTTCAAGGCGTTGAAGAAATCTTATTCTAAAGGTATCCAACTGCGCGGCAAGACCCTCGGTGTCGTTGGCTTTGGTCGCATTGGCCAGGAGACGGCCCGTATCGCGTTGGGCTTGGGGATGCGCGTGCTCGCTACCGACCCCGGTGTAGACCACGCTGATATTGACCTGCAACTCCACGACTGGGACGACATCCAACTCCGCGCCCGCGTCGAGACGGTCGACTTCGAGGAAGTCATCACTAAGTGTGATTTCTTGACCTTTCACGTACCTAGCGTAGGTCGCGCCCTGCTCGGTGAGGATGAGATGGCCAAGATGAAAGACGGCGCCATTGTCATCAACACGGCCCGCGGCGGTATCGCGGACGAGCAAGCATTGCTAGATGCCCTCAACAGCGGCAAACTAGCGGGAGCCGGTCTCGACGTTTTCGAGAACGAACCGACCCCTCGTACCGATTTACTCCAACACCCACAGGTGAGCGTCACGCCCCACATCGGTGCGTCTACGCTGGAAGCGCAGTCTAATATTGGTCTAGAGCTAGCCGATAAAATTTTGGCGCACTTCGGTGCCGATAAGTAGACTGACGCAGCTTAGCGTATGAAAACTACCTGCTTTCGATTCGTTCGGGAGCGGGTCGTTTTTCATACGTTAACCACTAGACTTGTTCGGCCAGGCATGAATGAGCGAGAGCGCAACAAATTTTACCTTCGGTGATCGTCCCTTCGGTCCTCGGAGTTGTTCTGAACGAGGCAGAAAACGCAGGCATAGCCTAAGCTACGGCGAGGCTTTCTAACAAAGTGCAGGATAAAATTTGTCGGTCGTAGCCATTTGAGGATCTGGTTAAACAAGTCTACTAATAATCCGTACCTTCGCCCCGTCTTACGCTCAGCGAGCCTGCAACTCGCCCCGAGGAATATTCCTCCCGAACGTACGCCACAACCGATGTCTAAACGATTATATAACCTCGTCAATAGCGACGAACTTAAGCGCCGTATGGAGCAGTCTTCCGAGGCGCGCACGACCCTTTCTTTCTATCAATATCACCAAATTGCCGACCCGCAAGCCTTCCGCGATCAACTGTACCGCGACTGGGCGAAGCTGGGCGTTTACGGCCGCATCTATGTCGCCTCGGAGGGGATCAACGGACAAATTTCTGTGCCGACACCCGAACTGCTGAATTTCCGAGAAGCGATGTATAGCATTCCGTTTCTCAACGGTATCCGCCTCAATATTGCGATTGACGATGACGGAAAATCGTTTTACAAACTCAAAATAAAAGTACGCCCGAAGATCGTGGCCGATGGTTTGAACGACGCTACCTTCGACGTTACCCAACGCGGTAAACACCTCAACGCCGCCGAGGTCAACGAGCTACTAGCTCAGGACGACACCATAGTCGTAGACATGCGTAACCACTACGAGAGCGAAGTCGGCTACTTCAAAAACGCTATTCGCCCCGACGTGGAGACCTTCCGCGAGGCCCTACCCCTGGTTGAGGATATGTTGGCCGAGGACAAGGAGAAGCCCATCGTGATGTACTGTACGGGCGGCATCCGCTGCGAGAAGGCCAGCGCTTATTATCTGCACAAGGGCTTCAACAGCGTCCACATGATTGATGGGGGCATTATTGAGTACACGCGCCAGTGCAAGGAACAGGGGCTGGACAACCAGTTCATCGGTAAAAACTTCGTGTTTGACGAACGCCTCGGTGAGCGAATCAGCGACGATATTGTCTCGCGCTGTCACCAGTGTGGTGCGCCTTCCGACCGCCACGTGAATTGCGCTAATTCCGCTTGTCATATCCTGTTTATTCAGTGTGAAAGCTGTGCGGAGAAATACCATAACTGCTGTTCCTTTGAATGTTCCGATTTTATTGCCTTACCGGAAGCAGAGCAAGCACGCTTGCGGCCGTTGCGCCAGTTTAACGGAGTCAAATACGGCAAAGGCCGCTACAAAGCTAGTCTCCAGAGTGAACCCACAATCACTGCCTCTTGAGTGCCGAGGGAAAGCTGTATCTCGTCCCAACACCCATCGGGAACTTGGAGGACATCACCTTGCGATCGCTACGTATCTTGCAGGAGGTGAGCCTCATTCTTGCCGAGGATACGCGTACGAGTAAACGCCTTTTGCAGCACTACGAAATAGCGACCCCGCTACGGGCGTTTCACGCGCATAACGAGCACAAAGTCACCGACGGGATCGTAGACGAATTGGCGGCGGGAGCTACCTGGGCCCTCGTCACCGACGCGGGGAGTCCGGGCATCAGTGACCCCGGTTTTCTGTTGGTACGAGCGTGTGTGGCGGCAGGCGTACCCGTCGAAGCGCTACCCGGTGCTACGGCCTTCGTGCCGGCCCTGACGGCTTCGGGTTTACCCACGGATAAGTTCCATTTTGAAGGTTTTTTGCCCCACAAAAAAGGTCGTCAGACGCGCCTGCAGTACCTAGCGACTTTGCCCGTCACCTTCGTATTGTACGAATCGCCCTACCGTTTGGTCAAGTGCCTCGAACAGTTGATGGAGCACTGCGGCCCCGACCGCTCGGCTTGTGTCGCACGGGAGATCACCAAGTTTTACGAAGACTTACGTACCGATACCCTGGAAAGTTTGCGCGATCATTACCAAGCACAGTCGAAGGTGAAAGGGGAGATTGTGCTGGTGGTGGCTGGAATGGGCTGATGGTGTTTCCTCTGCCTTATCCGGAAAATTATTTAAATACGCGGACTAAGAGTAAAACGTGTATCAGCTTGAATATCAACGGCTTTAGTTGGCAGGCATTTTGAAAATGCCTGCCAAATATCCTGATATTGCAGCTTGCCTTTGGAATGGCAAAAGCGCATAAAAATAACTCACCCCTCCCGGAATCGATCACCAAAAAACTGCAACTGGTATTCGATGGCTTCTCCCCAGTAAAGCCAGTCGTGGCTGCCGGGGCGTTCGATGTACGTGTGGGGAATTTTGCGGTCAATGAGGCGCTGGTGGAGGTCGCGGTTTTCGTCGATCAAAAAATCCTCCGTTCCGCAGTCGATGATGAGTTGTGGGAGGTTCGGTTGGTCTACCATTTCTACAACGGAATGCTTGGCCCAACTGGTGCTGTCTTCGGCGTAGGTCCCCAGGTGGTTCCGTATTTCCCAGTTGTTGGGGTACGGTCGCAAATCAACTACGCCACTCATGCTACCCGCTACGCCAAACCATTCTGGATGCTGAAGGGCAATGGACAAGGCCCCGTGCCCGCCCATGCTGAGTCCGGTTATGCCGCGAAAGCGAGCGTCTTGATAAGTCCGAAAATGAGCGTCGATATAGCTGGGAACCTCCTGACTGATGTAAGTAAAAAAGCGGGAACTGGAATCTTGCGGGCTGTCCAGGTACCAGCTGTTAGTTGCCCCGTCCGGGGTGACGACAATCAGTTGTTGTTCATTGAGTAAAGTGGGTAAGTCGTCCACCCTTTCGTACCAATCGTCGTAGCGGCCCGAATAGCCGTGTAGTAAGTAGACGACGGGGTAAAATTGCTGTACCGAGTCCAAAAAGTAGCTATCCGGCAACAGGACCACGGCGTTGAAAATCTTATTCATAGCCCGGCTCGGAATCGCTACCCGGCGGACTAAGGAGTCGAGCGCGATACCAGCCTCCGGGCGCTGCCCATTGTCTTGGATGGCGGACCCACAACTGGTCCAGTAAAGGGCAAGGATGGCCAGGAAAAGCAGCGGTTGTAAACATTTCATCAACTACGGGATTTGGTCAAAAATAGTCAGGTGAATCGGTTCTGGCAACTATTTTCGAGTGCCTCAGAGAATTTTAGTACTCTACCCTACTAAAATTCAAAACGACCTATTGGCCTCACGCAGCGAAGCGGCGTACCTGCCTCTGCCGTCAGGCAGACGCGGCGATTGCGCAGCGGAGGAAAGGAAAAACGTAGCGTAATCGCTGCGACCTCTGCGCCGCCGCGTGAACCAAAGCAGTAGTGTTTTGCTATGATTTCCAAAATATTGGGGTAGAGTACTATTTTAGTTTACAAATTGTAAAAAAATAATCGCGTTGTCTACGTTTTAGTAAAATTATTACGTCCAAATCGGCTGATCTTTGTGGAGAACAAAGCCAGAAATCATGTTTATATCTACTTCCTCTTCGCCTGACTTGCGCACTTTGCGCGCCATGCTGCTGGTACTCTTTTTGACTTTTGGCACTTGTGTTATGCTGGGGTGTCGGTGTTGGATTGGTTAAAGCTCCTTTAAAAACGCAAGTTCATTTTTCTCTCTGAATTAAACGGACCAACGCCTCTTCCACCTGTTCGCTCGCAAAACCAGCCACTACGCGATCCCATTTTTGTTGTATTTCCGCGTGGCACAAGTGCCCGATGCTACCCGCGTGGGTGTGCGCCACCTCCGGGTCGGCGACGAAGGTACCCGCTTCCACGGCTTGTCCCACTTGGTGGTAGGCATCCCGGAAAGGGGTGCCCGACAACACCAGGCGATTCACTTCCTCTACCGTGTACAGGTATTGGTAGTGATCGCCCACCAAGCTATCGGGGTTGACGTGGAGGTCTTTGAGAGCGAACTGCGCTATGCGCAAACAAGATTTTAAATCCGTTAGAGCCGGAAAAATCACTTCTTTGGTCAACTGCAAATCTCGGTGGTAACCCGTCAATAGATTATTGGTGAGCAACGCCAATTGTCCGGGAAGTGCCTGGAGTAAATTGCACTTGGCCCGTAGAATCTCAAATACGTCCGGATTTTTTTTGTGGGGCATAATGCTAGACCCCGTCGTGTAGCTGTCGGGCAAGCGAACGAAGCCAAAATTCTGACTGGAAAAGGTGCAGATGTCATTGGCCAATCTCCCCAACGTAGCCCCGAAAGCAGCCAGACTGAAAGCCAAGAATTGCTCCGTTTTACCTCGCCCCATTTGCGCGTGAACTACGTTGTAGTTCAGGTCCGCAAAACCGAGTAGCTGCGTCGTATACGCCCGATCCAGGGGAAAAGAACTGCCGTAACCCGCCGCCGAACCGAGCGGGTTTTGGTTGTTAATGTTGTAAACGGCTTGTAACAATTGCAGGTCATCCACCAACGTTTCCGCGTAAGCGCCAAACCACAGCCCAAAGCTGGAAATCATCGCCACTTGGGTATGCGTATAGCCAGGCATGGGGACGTCCGCGTAGCGCTCGGACTGTTGTTGGAGTAAATCAAATAGTGACTGGGTGAGTTGGACAATTTCCGTGATTTCCGCCCGGAAGTACAGCCGCAAATCTACCAGGACTTGATCGTTGCGCGAGCGCCCGCTGTGCAGCTTTTTTCCCACCTCCCCGTAGCGTTCCGTCAGCAAAAACTCTACCTGCGAGTGTATATCCTCTACGCCCGGTTCAATCTGAAAAGTATCGGCTTGAATGGCTGCGTAAATGTCCAAGAGGCCCGTTTGCAGTTGAGTGTATTCGGTATCGGTCAGTAAGTCAATACGTCGAAGCATAGCGGCGTGGGCCAAACTACCGAGCACATCGTACGGTGCCAGTTGTAGATCAAAATTGGCATCTTTCCCTACGGTAAAAGTTTCGATTTCTTGGGCGGTGAGGTAGCTTTTTTGCCATAATTTCATATGCTTAAAGATTTTTTTGGCTGCGCCAATGTGCAGATAATTTTCTGTATCCCGATTGCTATCGGGATAACCGCTACACTCTCCCATGAATTTCTTTAATCATTTCTTTGTGTGAAGTTATGATTAAACAAAATCATGTTCGTTTCATGGGTAAAATGTTGAGTTGGTCAAGGAATTGGATGTAGGTGGCGATACCGGACGCAAGCTCGCTGAGGCGTACAAATTCGTCCGCCGTATGCGAGCGTTTGGATTTGCCAACGCCCATTTTCAGCGTCGGAAAATCACGAATCAGGGCTTGGTCCGAAAGCGTAGGGGAGCCGTAGTAGCTCAGTCCCATGGCCAAGCCTTTTTGGACGGCTGGATGCGTCAACGGAATGGCGGAAGAACCGAGGCGGAAGGAGCGGGCCGTGAAGGTGCTTTCCGTTTGGGTTTGAAGCCAAGTGAAGAAGTCTTCGTTCGTTGTTTGCTCGTTCGTACGCACGTCCAGGACGAAAGTGCAACGGTCGGGAATGACGTTGTGTTGGGTGCCGGCATTGATTTGCGTGACGGTCATTTGCGACGGACCTAACAATGGAGAGTTATCCGCACATTCATAAGCGTTGATCCACGCCACATCGCGCAGCGCTAGGTCAATGGCGTTTTTCCCTTCGCGGCGGGCGGCGTGTCCGGACACCCCCGTTGCGACGGCATCGATCACCATCAGCCCGCGTTCGGCGACCGCCATCCGCATCTGCGTAGGCTCTCCGATGATGCCGAAGTCGATTTTGGGTAAATGTGGCAGCAAACGGGCGATACCGTCGGCACCCGAAATTTCCTCTTCCGCCGTAGCGGCAAATAGCAAGTTGTAGGGAAGGTTTTCGTTATCGTAATAATGCGTAAAAGCAGCCAGCAAAGCGACCAGCGAAGCCCCCGCGTCATTACTACCCAAGCCGTACAGTTTGTCCCCTTCGATCGTGGCCTGAAACGGCGCACAGGTGTAGCCCGCGGCTGGCTTGACCGTATCATGGTGGCTGTTGAGGAGAATCGTCGGCTTAGCGGCTGACCAGTGCTTGTTTTTTGCCCAAACGTTGTTTAACTGCCGTTGGGGACCTAGTTGTCTCGCCTCTAGATACTGGTACAAAAGCCGAGCCGTATCCGTCTCTTGCCGAGAAAACGAGGGCGTTGCTATTAACTGTTGTAACAGCTGTACCGGTGTTTGCGTTACCGAACGCACCCGCGCGTTTGTACGCACTAGACGCGTGCCACGGGGATGTTCTAGCGCGGCTAAGCCTTCCGCATCACCCACCCAAACCGCAGTTGCCCCAGCCTCCAGTACGCTAAACGCATTATCCAATTTCGGAATCATCCCACCACTGATAACACCCGTCTGTTGGTGTGCTCGGTACGTACGCTGAGTAAGGGTGGTCAAGGCGGAAGTATCATCCGTGGCGTCGGTTAGAACGCCCGTTTTTTCTAGGCAGTACCGTAAGTCCACGGCGAAGTCCACGGCCAATGCTTTAGCTAATTCCGCCGCAACCGTATCGGCATTCGTGTTCAGTAGCTGCCCGTTTTTATCGTGCGTAATGGCACAGAAAACGGGAGTAATGCCGTTTTCAAACAGTTGGCGAAGGGCATCCGTATTCACCCGGTCTACGTCGCCCGCAAAGCCGAAATCAATGGGTTGAGCAGGGCGCTGATGAGCCTGGATAAGGTTGAGATCCGCGCCGCAAAGACCGATGGCCTGACAGTCATTTACTTGTAATTGAGCCACGATTTGCTTATTCAACAAACCCGCGTAGGTCATCACTACGGCATCCAGCGTAGCGGCGTCGGTCACCCGCCGTCCGGCACGCATCAGGGGCGCTATCCCCAGCTGGGTCAGTAAAGTGTCAGCCGCCCGCCCGCCACCGTGGACCAAAATTTTGGGTACGGGCCAAGCGGCAAAAGCAGTCAGCACGTCCGCCAATTGCTGCGCCTGGTTGATGATTTGACCACCAATTTTTAGGATGTAAACTCGTGGTTTGTTTGAATTTGTTTTCAAAATATTTTTGAGTAATTTTTTGTATATTAGTAGTCTTTGATTATATTTGCAATGAGCATAATTAAAAGCAACAATCGTTGTTCACTTCCCCGTTCGTTGCTAGCAGCAGTCTTTCAGGTGAAAGGTTGTCTAACGAACATCTCTTAGTTTCCCTTCCCGCTTTTGGCTCACGACAGGATTGTAGTTGGCCTTAGCATGAGTCGTCATGTGTAAGGGTGTGAATCCCATGTCTATTGCCATTTGGTGGCGGTAGCCGTGTCCGGACCAGGTGAGGGAGGGCCCGCCGCAGGCGGTCTGTCCGTGCCCACAATTCCCCCCGTTTACCTTAAGATATACAGCTTTCTACTTGGGTTAAAACCAGTTTTTCGCTGCAATTAATCATCATCAAGTTCTTCGTTTTCCACTACTCGCTGACTTAAAACCGTTCGTCCCCTTTAACAACTGACGCAGTACCACCTGCGCCGCGTACGTCCGATTATTCGCCTGTTCAATGACCAGCGACTGTGGGCTATCCAGTACTGCATCCGTAACCACGACGTTTCGGCGTACGGGTAGGCAGTGCATAAAGTAGCCGTTATTCGTCAGCGACATTTTGTCAGTGGTGACCATCCAATCGGTTGTCGGTTGAGGAATTTGGCCGTAGGGGGCATAGGTAGACCAGTTTTTGGTGTAAACAAAGTCGGCTCCGGCGAGTGCTTCACGCTGCTGGTGGGTGATGGGGTGTCCTTCGGTAAACTCCGTTTTGAGTTCGTAGCCAGGGGGATGGGTGATGGTCACGGAATGCCCCGCTGCGTTCATCCACTGCAGGAAAGAATTGGCCACGGCCTGCGGCAACGCTTTGGGGTGAGGCGCCCAAGTAAGGACGATTTTGGGTTGTGCTTTTCGTTGGTATTCCCGTATGGTGAGCAAGTCGGTGAAGGATTGAAGCGGGTGCAGCGTTGCCGATTCCATACTGAAAACCGGTACAGTAGTGTGCGTCAGAAATTGCTGTAAAACCTGCTCTGCGTAGTCCGTCTCCCGATCCGTTAAGCTGGGAAAAGTGCGGATGCCGATAAGGTCACAGTACTGGCTGATGACGGCAGCTCCTTCGCGGATGTGTTCGGCTTTGCCCTGATTCATAATGGTACCGTCGGCAAACTCCAACTGCCAACCGTGTTGGTTCATATCCATCACTATCGGTTGTAGTCCCAGGTTGTACGCGGCGCGCAAGGTACTCAGACGCGTACGCAAGCTGGGGTTGAAAAACAGTAAACCGACGGTCTTTCCTCGCCCCAGGTGCTGGTCCTGGAGTGGATTTTGCTGGTAGGCTACTGCTTGGTCTAACCAAGCGTCGAGCTGGTCTACGTCGTGGACGCTGGTGAACGAAGTAGGTGGTTTCATACGGTCAATTTCTGGGCTTCGTCGAGGTACATAGTGTCCATCGCATGGGTGAAAGATTGAAGAAAAGCGTCAATATCTGGCGGGGTAATGGTAAGCGGGGGAAGGAGCCGCAGCACGTTCGGATCGGCAGCAGATCCAGTAAAGGTATGCTCCTGGTATAGTAGCCACTTACGCAGCTCGGCTACGGGATGGTCCATTTCTAGCCCGATCATCAACCCGCGTCCGCGCACGGCTTTGACCTGGTGGATGTTCCTCAAACTGCTTTGTAAATAGTCCCCCTGGGTGCGTGCATTGTTCAGCAAATCCTCCGCCGCAAGTATATCCAGAACGGCCAGAACGGCTGCGCACGCCAAATGATTGCCACCAAACGTACTACCTAGCATCCCGTGCTTCGCCCGAAAGCGTGGATGAAGTAATACGCCACCCACCGGAAAGCCATTGCCCATCCCCTTGGCCATCGTAATGATGTCCGGTTCGATGGGGGCGTACTGGTACGCAAAAAAGCGTCCGCTGCGTCCAAAACCCGATTGAATTTCGTCCAGGATGAGGACGGCCCCGTGTTGTTTACACAAGCGAGCCAATTCCACCAAAAAACTGGGGTCCGGTACGTGTACGCCGCCGATACCCTGAATACCTTCGATGATGACCGCACAGACATCGCCTTTCGAGAGACTTTCTGCTACACCACTCCATTCATTCAGCGGGTGAAATTCGGTCGGAAACGTCTGGTTAATCGGGGCCTGAATGCTGGGCTTGTCCGTCACGTTGACCGCCGCCGAAGTACGCCCGTGGAAGCCGTGCCGAAAGGCGATCACCTTGCGTTTGCCCGTCTCGAAGGAGGCCATTTTGAGCGCGTTTTCTACGGCCTCCGCTCCCGAGTTACAGAGAAACAGTTGATAGTCCTCACACCCCGATAATTTGCCCAGTTTTTGGGCCACTTCCCGTTGCAGTGGATGATGTACCGAGTTCGAGTAAAACCCCAAGCGTTGTACTTGCTCGCTCAGTCGTTGTACATATTGGGGGTGCGCGTGTCCGATAGAAATTACGGCGTGCCCACCGTAGAAGTCGAGGTATCGCTGGCCCTGGTCATCGTATACGTACACGCCCTGGCCCCGCACGGGCGTCACATCAAAAAGTGGGTAAACGTCAAATAGTGGCATGACTTTTAGTGTTTAGAATGCGGACGGCTTTAGGTGTAAACCCGTTGTTTCCGGCAGTTGAAAAAGTAGATTCATATTCTGTACCGCTTGCCCAGCTGCGCCTTTGAGCAAGTTGTCGAGCATGGAAATGAGGAGCAGTTTGCCTTCGTGTCCGTGCAAGTGCAACACACATTTGTTGGTATTGACGACCATTTTCAGGTGCGGATTTTCGTCGCTAATCACTACGAAGGGGTGGTCCGCATAATAGTCGTCGTACCAAGCGCGAGCGGTAGCTAGGTCCATGCTGCTGCGGAGGTAGATACTGGCGAAAATACCTCTGGAGAAGTTGCCCCGCACCGGGAGAAAGTTGAGGGTAAACTCCCCGTCGGTTTGCAACTGTCGCAGACTTTGGTGCACTTCACCGAGGTGCTGATGGGTAAAAGGTTTGTAGATGGATACATTATTATCGCGCCAACTGAAGTGGGTCGTCGGACTAGGTTGCTGCCCCGCCCCCGTCGCGCCCGTAATGGCGTGGATGTGTACTTCTCCCCGCAGGGCTTGGGCTTTAGCCAACGGTAGCAACGCCAACTGGATAGCCGTAGCGAAACAGCCGCAGTTGGCTACGTAATCCGCTTGTGCAATGCGCCCCCGCTGCAACTCCGGGAGACCATAAACGAACGGATTATCTGCTCCGGCCAGTCGAAAGTCTCGACTTAAGTCAATAACTTTCAATCCCGCTGGCATTTCCTGATCCGCGAGGAATGCTTTAGATTGTCCGTGACCCATGCACAGAAAAATTACGTCTACGCTGGTCAAATCGGTTATTGTGGAAAACGTCAAATTTGTCTCTCCCAATAAGTCGGCGTGGACGGTCGTTACCGCTTTTCCAGCCTGACTGCGGCTATGCACCCAGGCGATTTCTATCTGTGGATGGTGAAGGAGTAAACGCAGGAGTTCTCCTCCCGTGTAACCCGCCGCACCCACCATTCCTACTGTTATGGTCATCTGTGTTTTTAAATTTAAGTGTTGCTAAAACTGATTTGCGCTAACGATATGTAAACGCTATTGTCGCCAGACCTTGAAAGCGCTACGTAGCGTGACGACTTTCCTCCCCCTGCACGAACTGTTGAATTCGACTCTGGTTACCCAAAATTTTAGTAAACCCGCGTACATCTTCCCCACTCCAACCCGCGTTCATTTCACCGTAGTGACCAAAGGCGCTAGTCATCAAATCGTGAGGAGATTTGATACCTTGCAACTCGAAGCGGTAGGGGTGTAACTGCACAAAAACGGTTCCGCTCACGGGTGTTTGGGTATCTTCCAAAAAGGTCTCAATATTGCGCATCACCGGGTCGAGGTACTGCCCTTCGTGGAGGAGCATACCGTACCAGTTGGCCAGTTGCTCTTTCCAATGTTGTTGCCACTTCGTGAGTACGTGCTTTTCCAGCAAATGGTGCGCTTTGATGATGAGCAGCGGTGCGCCCGCTTCAAATCCGACGCGTCCCTTGATGCCGATAATCGTATCGCCGACGTGCGTGTCCCGACCGATGGCGTAGGGCTGAACTATGGCGCTGAGCGCTTCGATGGCGGCTACTTTATCGTCGAAAGACTGTCCGTTAATTCCCGCCAATTCTCCTTGGTCAAACTGTAACGTTATCCGCTGAGATTCCTGAGCCGTCAGTGGTGTTGGGTAGGCCGTCTCCGGTAGCGCTGCGTGCGAGGTCAGCGTTTCTTTACCCCCGACGGAGGTACCCCAAAGCCCCGCGTTAATGGAGTATTGCGCTTTTTCCCAGGGCAAATCTAGTCCGTGTTTTTTCAGGTAGTCGATCTCCG
>JBCDIR010000012.1:0-12693 GCA_038748735.1 Bacteroidota bacterium
ACCCTTGGTCTTCAATACTTCGCGTTGTACAGTAGTGGTTTCTGCATCCACCATGATTTCGCGGACGCTTTCGTCCTTTACCAACATCCGCTTCTCAATCGTAGCGGTTTCTTGTGGTACGGGAATTTCGCGTACTTCGGCGGCGCGACTAACTACTCGCTTGGTGTAGGTATCCGTACGGCCACCCGCAGGAGAGGTGGTGTAAGCAGCATCAGCAGACAGGGTTTGCGTAGGAATATCCTGGAACTGAGCTGGATACTCGCGCCAGCACAATACCTGACAATCACCGGGATCGTCCGACTTACAACCTTCGTAGGGGCTGTACTCCCAACGAGAGATTTTGGGTGCTACTTCAACGCGCTCGGAGCCGCTGCCAAAAGAAGCATCCGTGGTCGCAATTTTGTTATAAGGTTGCTCACGCTGGTAGCTCACTTGTTCGTTAGCAAATTCAGCAGGAACGATCTCGTAGCGGGTGTATCCTTCGCGTACGACTACCGTTTCGGTTTGTGTTTCGTACTGAGCAGGTACTACTTCCAGACGCTTGTACGCCGGACGAGTCTGTACCGTTACCGTTTGTGTTTCGTAGACATCGGGTGTGACACAACGTACGTAGCACTTGTTGGGGTCCGGGTTAGCCGGTAAACCGTTTTGTGCGTTCAACGCTGGAACTGATAGTAAATCGACTACCAGGACGTAAAAAATGTTTTTCATAAGAAATTCAGTTGACTTTTCACTGTTATGAATGAAACTGGCTACCGTTTGGTAAGCACAGTGGGATGTACGTAATACTTATTTTTAATCAAGTGATGGGTGGCGGGAATAAAGTAGTTCACAAAGGTAATAATTATACCCTACAAACCGTCCGCATCTCACCATTTTTCTATCTGTACACTTCTAGGACGGAGGTAATATCTAAAGTCACTATTGCACACCGTAATATTATGTACTACACGGCTCAGCGTAAAGTCCCGTATCTTTGTCTATCGGGAACTAAAATGATACATATGTGGAAAGGCACGCTATTTCATGAGGTTTTACATCTGCCCGCTTACTTGTTGCGGGCGGCGCAGGCGCAGCGTGTACCCTACACCTTATCCACGCATACTTACGGACCACACGCTCGACAGTATTTTCAGGTCCTCTGCCCACCTACTCCGCCTACGGCTTGGATAGTATACTGGCACGGCGGCAGTTGGCAGTTCGGGTCACCGGAACGTTTTCACGCGGCGGCTTACCACTGGTTGGCGCAGGGTTACGGTGTCATCATGCCCAGTTATCGGCGTATTCCCCGTTTCAATTACCGTGATATTCGGGAGGATACGGTCACTTGCTTACGCCTAGCGCGGGAAGCAGTGCCGGGCGGAATAAACCTCCCCTTCGTCTTCATGGGCATGTCGGCGGGAGGGCACATTGCGGCCCTGGCGGCAACGGACCGCGAATTACGTGCGCAAATTCACTGGGCTACCGGACAGATCGTTGGTTGCATTCCAATGGGTGGTGTGTTAAACCTCAATGCGTTTTGGTTACACCCCACCATGATCGCGCTAGCCGGGGTGCCAACGGGCGAACTCTACCAATTGGCCAATCCATTTAATCATTTGCAAGGGGACGAATGCCCGCTGCTGGTTATTCACGGCACGAAAGATGGTATGGTCGGTTTCAAAGGTATCGAACAGTACTGTGCCAAATACGAGTCGCTAAACCCAGCAGAAAAGCTACAACTCATCACGATTCCCGATGGTACTCACCTGGATGCGGGCGTTTGGTTGTATTCCCAAAATGAGGTACAGCGGCAGGTCCAGTCGGTTGTTGCTAGTTGGGTCACGGCTTAGTATTTACTCAAGTTTTTTAATTAAAATACACCTACGCAAAATAATTGCGCACTAGCAAAACATCTTTGTGATCGGGAACAATAAGTGAGTTAATTACTGTTGTTACCCACGAAAAACGGGCAACGGGAGTTCCTCTAATCAAACTGCAAGTGTTTTACTTCCCGCCAGTATTTCTGAAACGAAACGAGTAGGTAAACGGAGTTCCTATAATTGTCCCAGATTACTCCCCACCTGCTCTAATCAAAAGACACCATGAAGACCCTACATCTTTTCCAAGCCGTTATTGCTCGCCCCACGGATCAGGATATTTTGGTTCTCCCTGAGGGCTACATCATTGAGCCGGGCGCGCGCTGGGCGGAAGAGGCAATCAAAGCCTTCTACGCCGAGGAGAAACTCGACGGTTTTGGTTTGAATAAGACCTTTCATAAATCTTGGCAGCAAATCCACAACAGCACCCGTCTGGAGTTGTGGGAGGAACAAGTTCGCCACTACGCCTCTACTTACGGCAGCAACTTTCGGGATGTCATCTACATCCCCGGTGAAGTATTGAACGTACCGGACACCAAACTGGTGTTCAAGCTCATCAAGGCGTACACGGCGGAGGAAATGACCAACAAATGCTTAACATTGCTACGCGCTGGTCTAGCCCTGAAAGAGACCACCCTCGACGATATTTTAACGATACTCGTGGACGAGTTAGGGTATCAATTCGACGGTAAGGAAGGAATTAAAAACAAGGAAGCCATCGTGAAAATTGCGGATATGTACGGCGTACTCCCGCAGGATACGATGACCTTTCTTCGCTACCTCATCTATCGCGCTACGGGTGAATCGCTGTTGATCAAAAACGAGGAAACCATTGCGGCGATCAAAGCCTCTACTTTCAACCCAGCGGTGTTGATGCAGGATTTTGGTTTGGAAAAACTGGCGACGATTTTTAATCGGTTCAAGCCGCTGTTCCTAGCGTTCAAACCCCGCTGTGCCAAGACGATCAACAAGTTATCGAAGTTGTCAAAGAAGCACCACCAGCCCCTGGTTACCAACCCGCTGAACTCGGTAACGAGCGTGCTGCTCACCGAGCAGGATCGCCACTGGTTGGACAATGCTACGCCCTTTGCACTCTTTAAAGCCCTGACGGCCTGCCATACGCGCAAGCAAGGTCAGCACGCTTTTGCGTACCGGATTCGCAACGGCAAGTCGTTCGTTAAAAAGGGACGTATTTCCGGGGTGGTTTGGCCCAATTACGATTTCCTACTGGCTTACCTCAAAGAACGCTTCGACCTGACGAACAAGCGGTTTTTCCTGCCCCATAACGTGGAATACGCTCTACCGACTTCCGAAAAGATGTACGTCGGACACATTCCTACGGGTACCCGCTTTACGGGCAAAGCGCTAGCGGTGGGTATTTACTGGGAAAACGCTGGGGGTGCTACCGATTTGGACTTGTCCGGCCTCAACGTAGGTGGAAAAATCGGCTGGAATGCTGATTACAAGCAAGGTCAGGGCGAACTCCTTTACTCAGGTGATATTACCAATGCCCCTAATGGCGCGGTGGAATACCTGTACGCACAGAACGGGCTGCAAGCGCCTACGCTGGTGCAGAATAACGTATTTTCTGGTGCCGGTAATTGCGAATACAAGATCATCGTGGGCCAGGGCGACAATATTGATCATAAGTACATGATGAACCCGAATAAGCTGATGGTAGAGACGAAATGCCAGTCCATTCAGCGGCAGACGATTCTGGGTATCTTGATTCCCGAAAAAGCGCAACAGTGTTTCGTGTTGCTCAACTTCGGGGCGGGGCAGGCGCACGTTTCGGGCAATTCTGAGGTTTCCCGCTTGGCTACGCAAGCCCTTTTTCAGCAGTGGGAGCGACCCCTATCTTTTCGGGAATTGATCGTCGAATTAGGCGGGGTAGTAGCAGCTCAGCCCACCCAAGCCGACTATGATTTTTCACTGGATAAGTTGCAAAAGGATAGCTTTTTGCGGGTGTTTACGGCGTAAAGACCGTACTCAGGTAGCTCTTAATAGTTGATTTCGTTTAGATTTTGATCAAGAAAATACTACTTAATAATCGGCTCGCCTAGCACGCGATATCCTGCTTCCGTAATGGCCACATTATCCTCAATACGAATACCGCCGAAGTCACGATAAGCGTCCAGGGCAGCGTAGTTGATGAAGTCGGTATGTCGGCCTTCGGCGACCCAGCGGTCGATCAGCGCGGGGATGAAGTAAATGCCGGGTTCGACGGTGAGGACGTAGCCGGGTTCGAGGGTTTTCGCCAAACGTAGCGAACGCAAACCGAACTGTTCTGAGCGGTGTAATTCGTCCGTGTAACCAACCAAATCCTCCCCAATGTCTTCCATGTCGTGAACATCCAGGCCAATCATGTGGCCCAGGCCGTGGGGAAAGAAGAGCGCGTGGGCACCAGCAGCTACGGCGGCGGCGGGGTCACCTCGCATGAGTCCCAGTTCGGTCAGACCCGTCGCGATGGTGTGGGCAGCTTGCAAGTGGATGTCCAAATAGCGAATACCGGGGCGGAGTGCCGCGATGCTTTCTGCTTCGGCCCGTAGCACTAGGTCGTAGATGGCCCGTTGTTGGGCGGTGAAGGTTCCGCTAACGGGAAAGGTCCGCGTGATGTCGCCCGCGTAGTCGGAACGGGCGGCGGCTCCCGCGTCGAGTAGGAGTAACTGCCCCGCTTCCATCCGGTTGCCGTGGTAGTGATTGTGCAAAATGTGGCCATTGATCGTCGCAATACACGGATAGGCCAAGCGCCCACCGTCGCTGATGGCGATGCCTTCGACGAGCCCCGCAATTGCTGCCTCCAACTGTTCGGGGGCCAAGTGTTCACGGGCGGCGTGGTGCATCTTACGAGTAATGTTGACGGCCTTTTCCATTTCGACCAATTCCTCCGCTGTTTTAACGGACCGCTGAGCGATAACGGCTTTGCTGAGCGATAGGGATACCCCCGCACGAATCTGCGCAGGAGATTGCCCCAACCAACTGGCCAACTGCTCCGTTCGCGCTGCTCGGTAGGGGGGCAAGTAGTGAATGGGTGTTCCCGACGCGACTGCTTGCTGAATGGTTTTCACCCCCGCTTGCCAAGAAGCGTGTCGCTCAATACCCGCTTGCGCCGCCCGCTGCGCTACGCTCGGCTGGGTACCCATCCAGATAATGTAATCGAGGCTGAGATCATCGCCGTAGAGGGTAGTCTGACCCGTAGCCGTATCCATAACCAACAAAAAACCAGGGTGTTGAATACCCGTGTAGTACAAGAAAGTCGAATCCTGCCGATACGGGTAGACATTGTCCGCACAATTTATGGGACTTTCGCCGTTAGTCGGAAAAACGAGGAGACCGTCCTGAGGGCCGTTGGCGAGTAAGGTGGCGCGCCGCGCTTGGTACGTGGTGGTTGGGAACATGGTTATTCTGGTAGAGGGATGAGGGATCGGCTTTGCCTTTGAGTAAAGGGATTAGAGACCGGCTTCGCCTTTGGGTAGAGGGACACGTCACTCATCCCTAAAAAAGGGTACTCGCTTCCTTGCGGATGGCCATTTGGGCGGTACTGATGGGGTCCGAATCGCGTTGGGCGTGGTACGCTAGCAGCTTACTGGCCAGCTCCTTGGCCGGTGCGTTAGCGGGTACCTTTTCGCTGACCAATTCGATGAACTGAAGCAGGTCATCACGGGTTGCTTCGAGGATCTTCCAGAGGTTGTTGGAGACGTAAATTTGTTGAGAAATATTGTGCTCAAATTCTTGCTGTACGGCCATAAACAAGGCAATCCGAAAGGTAGCCGCCTGCATTTCGTCGTTCTGGTTGCGCAACACCATACCGGGTATCCCCAGACGCTCGACCAAAATGGACAGGCGCTCGTAGGCTTGCATCCGCAGCGGCATAATGGTATCCTGGCGGTCTTGACGCAGGCGCTGCTCCTGTAGCAAGAATTGCTTATTGAGCATCGTACGAATAATGAGGTAACTAACGACTGCCACCACGATGGCGGGTAAGCTGATTTTAAGAATTTCTAGGAACATACTGACATAATTCAATTCTGGACAAAAGTAACGCTGCCGTTTGACAAATGAGCTTTTCCTGGCAAAAGTATTTTAACACCGAGTTCCCAGCACATTAAACAAATGTCGTTATCTTTGCTTATCAAATTTTTCCAACTATGAAACCAGGCTTTTTCCTTCTCGGTCTACTCTTATTCGGAGGGGTACTTTTGGCCCAGAACGTCGAAGTGCAGATGGACCCGCTTGTGCAACGCTTGGTCAATCAGTACAATAGCGATCAACAGGCGGAAAATACCGTCGCGGGTTGGCGCGTGCAAATTCTGGCGACCACCGAACGTCAGCGACTGGAGACGGTGCAGCAGTCCTTCCGCTACCACTATCCGAACGTACCCGTCGATTGGCAGCACTCGCCGCCCTACTATAAGTTACAAGCCGGTGCGTTCAAAACCAAGTTGGACGCCCTGCGCCTGAAATACATCCTCGCCCGCGAGTACGAGGGCCTCTACCTCGTCCGTGACGACAGCATCGTCAAAGGGGAGTTGCTCAACTACTTCTAAACACATCCATGGCCGAACAACGGGGACAATTTGTCCTGAATATCGACTTCATCACCTTTTGGATTTACTTGGCGCTCGTGGCCATCGGGGGTATCTTTATCTACTCGGTGGATATTCAACAGTCCGGTACGCCACAGGGATTTAGCGATTTTCTGTTCCATACCCAAGCGGGCAAACAAGTCATCTGGATTGGTATTTGCCTCGTCGTTTTTGCGTTCATTATCTTTTTGTTAGACCATAAATTCTGGCCCACTTTCGCCTACGGTCTCTACGCTTTGGGCATAGTCAGCTTAGTGCTCGTCCTCGTGTTAGGGACGAAAATTAACGGTGCTACCTCCTGGTTTACCTTTGGCGGCGTATCTATTCAACCTTCCGAATTGGCCAAAGTCGGTACCTGTTTGGGCGTAGCAGCCTACCTAGGGCACTGGAGTATTGACTTGCGCAAGCCCGTACAGGCTTTTCAGGTGATTGCTTTCTTTGTAGTACCCTCCGCTCTCGTGTTACTCCAGCCCGACGCTGGTTCCGCGCTGGTTTTCTTATCGTTTTTCATCGTTCTTTTTCGGGAAGGACTGACACCAATCGTTTACGTCATTGGCTTGCTCGGAGCGGCTACTTTTATTATCAGTATTCTCTTTGCTCCTCTCCCCTTAATTACGGGTTTGTGCTGGGGAAGTTTACTAATCTACGTTTTCTACGAAAAAGATCAACGTACGCGTTTTCTGATTGGTTTGGGACTGTTTGGGGCAGCGCTTTGGTGGTGCTTTCAGGAAGGCTGGGGCTGGTACGCGCTCGGCGCGGCGGCTTTCGCGGTCCTTCTTATGACCTACCGCCAGTATACCCAATTTCGGACCAGCTTGATTCCGCTGGTTATGAGTGGTCTACTCCTTACTTCCGGTTTGGCCATTGGGAGTAATTATGTTTTTAATGACGTGCTCAAACCTCACCAGCAACAGCGCATCGACGTCTGGTTGCGCCCCTCCCAGGCTAAAAAGCGCAACCCCGATTCTGTGATGAACCTCGAAAATTCCATGCTCGCTATCGGAGCGGGAGGGGTCTCGGGTCGCGGCGTCTTTTCCGGTCGCCTGACGCAGGGCCGCTGGGTACCCGCGCAGAATACGGACTTCATCTTCTGCACCATCGGGGAAGAGCAAGGTTTCGTGGGGTCCGTGGCGGTCGTTTCGCTCTACTTGCTGCTACTCTTCCGCATTATAATGATCGCCGAACGCCAGAAAGTAGCTTTCAACCGCGTCTACGGCTATGGGGTGGCGGGTATCATTTTTATCCACGTTATCGTCAATATTGGGATGACGATGGGACTGATGCCCATCATCGGCATTCCGCTCCCCTTCCTCAGTAAGGGCGGCTCAAGTTTGCTGGGCTTTACCATTTTATTGGCCATTCTCCTCAAACTGGACAAGCACCAGGGGCGGATCAAGAAGCCACCGATTCTGGGGTAACGGCCTCCGCCGAGTTGGTAATCAACTACTATTTCGTCCAAATTCCCGCCGATTTCCGCTTTTGTCACCCGTTGCACAAACGTCACGGGCTAACTGCCGCATCTATTTACACCGTTTCCTGTTAGGCCCGTACCGACACCAACCACCATAGTACCATGTACCGACTGTTAATCACCTGGAGCTGTCTCGTCCTGGCGCTCCCCTGCCTAAACGCTCAAACCACGCTCGGCACCGAGTTTTGGTTGGGCTATATGGAAAACCTCAATATCGCCTTCAACGACGCGCCAGAATTTAGCATTATCATCACCGCGTCAGCACCCACAAGTGGCGAAATAACCGTTGGTTCAGTGGGACCACCCCTGCCGTTTTCGGTTGCTGCGGGCACCACGGAAATTTTTCTACCCGACGGGGTCTACTATGCCTTTGGCTCGGAAAACGTCAGTGACTTCGGTATTCGGGTCAGTACAAATGCCCCCGTTCAGGTGCAAGCCTACCACTATCGTCTCTACTTTGCAGAAAGCACCAACCTGCTACCCAGCGGCGAATTGGGGACGGAATATCTCATCACCACCCTGCAGGACCTCGATAATAACGCTACCCCCAATAGCTTCATGGTCGTCGCTACGGCGAGCAACACGACCGTTGAGATTGTGCCAGCGGCAGCGACCCTGGCGGGCCGTCCGGCGAACGTTCCTTTTACCGTCACGCTCAATGAGGGACAGAGCTACCAAGTACAATCGCTAGGCGCACTCACGGGTACGTCCGTACGGAGTATTTCGGGGCAACCCTTGGCCGTTTTCTCGGGTGCTTTGCAGGCCGATCTACCCACTAGCAATTGTACGGGCGGAGCGGATAGCCACGTTTGGGACCAGGCCCTACCGCTAGAAGATTGGCGCGCCCTGTACTACTTTGTACCCTTCGCAGGTCAGGGGGGCGATTACCTCCAAATTCTGGCCGCTACCGATAATACTGAGGTGTTTTTTGACTGCGGACGAGTGGCTACGCTCGACCAGGGGGAGTTCTACGTTACCCAGCGCGAAACGGCAACGGTCATCAGTGCAACGGGTCCCATCAGCGTCTGGCAGTACAATAACGGTGGCAGTTGCGAACCTTCGCAAGTCGGTGACCCCAATGGTCTCCAGTATCTCCCGGCCGATTTCCTGGGTACGGACTTCGGCTGGTGGGCGTCGAATCGGGTCAGTGTCCTGTCGGGTAATCCTAACTTTGCGCTTCACTGGGTTACCATCGTCGGGCCGACGGACGCGACCAATGACGTTACCTTGGACGGACAAGCCGTCACGAATTTTCAATCCTTCCCCGCCGACCCCAACTGGTCGTACGCTACGGCGACGGTGACCATTGGCAGTCATAGCATCAACGCTCCGGCGGGCGTGCAGGCGTATAGTTACGGCTTTGGCGAATTTGACGCTTACACCCAGCATATGGGATATACTTTCACCGACCCACAGCAATACGCCTGTTTGGACATCGAGCGCGAGGGGATTTTGTGCGTGGATTCCTTGCAACAGTTCACCTACAACAGCACGCTGAACCTGAACCAGTGGGACTGGGACTTGGGGGATAATACCACCAGCACACTCCCCGAACCTACCCATATCTACACGGCACCCGGCACCTACGAAGTGATCCTAATTGGTACGACGGCGGAAGGCGTCACCGCCAGCGACACGCTCAGCTTCGTCGTGATCGACTGTCCGGAAGAGATCTGTTCCAACGCGGTAGCCCAATTGAGTACTCAAATTTCGGGTGACCTGTGCGTTAATGCACTCCAGGACTTCAGCTTTTCGACCGTCGTCAATCCAGTCAGCGTTAGTTGGGACTTTGGGGACGGCTCGCCCCCCTCAACTGCGTTTTCGCCGCAGCATTTCTACGCCAACCCTGGTACGTACACTTTCACTTTGACCCTGGAGGACGAGCTGGGCTGTGTCTACACTATTGCAAATGCTACGACTATCACCGACTGCGTCACTTGCCCAACGGGTAACGAGACGCTATTTCCTAGCGTGGAAGGCAATCTGTGTCCGGGCGAAATCCTTCTTTTCGACGCTAACTACCCACTTCCTGGCATACCATTGTTTGAGACCAGCTGGGACTTTGCGAACGGTCAGGGTGGTTTTGGGGAAACGGCTACCACTATTTATAACGCTCCGGGAGTATATCCCGTCTCTTTCTTCGGTTTTAATGCGGAAGGATGTTTGTACACCGGCACGCTCAACCTCACAGTTGAAGACTGCGGGGGCGATCCTTGTAGCAATCCGCCCGCCTTGTTTATCGACGGCCCCCAGGAGTTTTGCGTAGGGGAAGTAGTAGAGTTTATGGTTATGACAACCGCCAATTTAGTGGATATTCAGTGGACTAATTTGGGGGTTAGTGGAACGACGAGCGTACCGTTTACGGCTTTTTTGGCGGGTTCAGACGTGATTACGCTCACGGCCACGGATAATAATGGCTGTACCTACACGGCTAACTTTCCATTTACGGTACAAGATTGTACGGAGCCATGTACTAACCTGCCTAGCTTGGTCATTGACGGACCGCAAACGTTTTGCGTAGGGGAGGAAGTCACCTACGTTCCCATTACCGAAGCGAATTTGGTCGGTTTCTCCTGGTCCGACTTTTTTACGGAGAGTGTGGGTACGCCTACTTTTACCACTAGTATTGCCACTCCTACCAGTAATCTCATTGTACTCAACGCGCTGGACGACGACGGCTGCGTGTACGCTGCGACCTTGCCCTACACGGCAGTTGAGTGTGAACCGTGTACTGATTTACCTGCCTCGAATATCTTCGGACCAGTAGAATTGTGTGTAGCTCAGTCGGGTAGTTACCTGTTCCAATTTGCGGAAGACATTACGACTTACAACTGGAGTGCGAGCAATGGTCAAATGCAAACCGACACGCTCGATTCCTTTTCGTTCAGCGCTGACCAGGTGGGCAGCTTTACCATCAATGCCGAGGCGGTCGATATAGATGGTTGTGTTTACAGCAATACTTTTACGGTAGAGGTTGTCGAGTGTGAGGAGGATTGCAGTGATGTAATAATCAACGATATCACTTTTACCAATCCTGCTTGCGTCGATTCGGTAGCCACTTTCACGGCTACAGTGGACATTGCTGGTGATTATACTAGATTCTGGACGGGAGATATAGATGTTTTCCTTGCTTTTACGGATACGTTGGAGCAAACTTTTGAGGAAGTTGGCAGCTATACCGTATTCTACGATGTTAATCGGGACGATTGTTTTGTCCGAGACTCCGTGCTAGTCACGGTGGTAGACTGCTCCCCCTGTGCGCAGTACAGTCCGCACATCGTCGGAGAAGCTGAACTATGCTTGGGTCAAGCGGGGAATTACGGCGTTGAATCCGAAATTGACTTAGTCAGTTACGCGTGGAGCGGCAACGGGGTTACTGGCACTGGGCCTAACTTTTTATTAGGCTTCAGTACACCGGGTAGTTATCCGATTAACCTCATTACGGAAGACAATGACGGTTGTATTGATACGGTTACGTTTATCACGAACGTCGTCGACTGCGATCCAGATTGTAATGACTTAGCTTTGGAAAGCATTACGATTCCCACCCTGATTTGTACGGATGAACCCACCACTTTAGTGGCTAACCTCAACGCCGTTGGTGCCGTCTCCTCCTCCTGGACCCAGGACGAGCTGAACCTGTTGGAGCAGGGTGACACGCTGATTGTTAATTTCCCAGCAGCGGGTGAATACACCTTTTTGTACCAAGCGAATCGCCTGGATTGTAGCCTCGAAGAATTTTTTTCCGTTGAAGTTGTCGACTGCGTTGATTGTGATAATTACGCGCTCACTGATTTTATTATCAGCGGTGATACTTGTGTCTTTGAGACGATCAGTATTCGACCGGAAGGCACGAACCTCCGTCCAACGGACACCTATGAATGGCTACTTCCGGACGGGAATATCGTTAGTAAGGAAATCCTTGACTTTACGTTCGGGGAGGCGGGTAGCTATACCTTCCTACTGACCGCCACCAGTGTGGAGGGCTGCGTAACCACTCGCTCCCTCACCATTGAGGCTTGTGTGCCGGTGCTGAACTGCAACGTCTACGCCCCCAACGTTTTTTCCCCTAACCGGGACGGCAGAAACGACGGCTTCCGTCTGTATTTCTCCCCCGAATGTCAACCGATCAGCTTTACAGGACAAATCTTTGATCGCTGGGGTGGGCAGGTGTTCCAAACCACGAACCCGGACGAGGAGTGGAACGGTAGCACGCGGGGGCAGGACTTACCTACTGGAGTGTACGTATACAGCTTCCGCTACACGTTCGCCGACGGGGAAAGTGGAACGAGTAAGGGGAGTGTGACGTTGTTGCGTTAGTGCGAAATGAGGTTGGAAGCTAGAATCGCAAAAGCCGCTTCCAGGCTTTCGCCGAATGCGAAGATGCCTTCCCGGTGGCCTTCCATGACGAAGAGGCGCTGCTCGGGCAGGTCCGTCGTTTGGAGTAGCGTAGCAATAGAACGGACCATTTCCGGGGAACCGTAGGGCGCACTAGCGTCAGTGGTTGGCACTTGGTGTAGCAATTGCTGCCAAGCCGCCAAGTGATGAATGTGGATGACGCCCCGTACCCAGGGTAACTGCTCGTAGAGGACCGCGTGGCTCATACTTTCGGAAGAAGCTAAAATCGGGCCGCTGCACCAGAGCCGATTGCGTACGGCATCCACGGCAGTGACCTTGGCGAAGTGCGCTGCACCCAATTCTGCGTGTCCGCCCGTAGCGGAGCCGGAGACGTAGAAGGTGTCAGTAGTGCCGATGCGTTGTGAAATATTGCCGAAAC
>JBCDIR010000013.1:0-12578 GCA_038748735.1 Bacteroidota bacterium
CGCACCAAGCAACTGTCGTCATCGGCGCCTACGGCAAACGCTCCCGTCTCGACAAGCAGCTCGACCGGGCGTTCATCCAGCAGCGGGCACCGTACCTGGGCGTCAAAGCGCACTACGCAGGTGACTTTCCAGAGGACTTGGTCGCGCTCCACAACTTTCGGGGGGGCTACTGCGGCGTGTCAAAAGTCGAAGACGGTCGAATTAACATCTGTTACCTAGCGGACTACGCAGCCTTTAAAGAACACAAAAACCTAGCTGATTTTGAGCAGCAAGTTGTCCGTCAAAACCCGCACCTCGCGGCGATTTTGGACCGCGTCACGCCATTGTTTGACCAACCCTTAACCATCAGTCAGGTGTCCTTTGCGAACAAAACACTGGTAGAAGACGGCGTACTGCTGGCGGGTGACGCAGCGGGCATGATTCACCCACTCTGCGGCAACGGCATGGGTATGGCCATTGGCGCGGCGGGTTTGTTGGTACCTTTAGTTACCGATTTTTTGCAAGATCGCAGCACGCGTCAGCAGTTGGAACAGCGCTATCAGCAGCAGTGGCGTTCACAATTCCGCCGACGATTGCTGGCGGGCCGCCTGTTCAATGTAGCGTTTCAACGGGATTATTTATTAGCTTGGGCCATCGCGGGCTTAGTGCGCTTTCCCAGCTTGCTACCTGCCATTATTCGTCAAACCCACGCTTAAAGCTCAGCGGGGGCGTTTAAAACAGCTAAAACATGGCTGCATTTTTTGTGGATACGCGCCAGCGCAGCACGCAAGAAGAGCTAATGGACGACTTCGCCATGGCAGGAGATACCATCCGCGGGGCCGTCGATCAGATTGCGTTGGTCAATCGTTTCTTGGGGGGTAATCAGGTGACGATCAGTGGAGTAGCTCAGTTGCTGGCGGACGTACCGGTCACGCAACCAGTACGCGTAGTCGACCTGGGCTGTGGCAACGGTGATATGCTGCGAGTGCTCGCTCGTTGGGGGCGCCAACGCAGCAAAAATTTGACCTTAATCGGTATTGACGCCAATCCCTTCATTATTGATTACGCACGCCAATGTTCAGTTGATTATCCCGAGATTAGCTACCAATGTGAACTCGTCACACCCGCTAATTTCGACCAACAGTCCTACGACATCGTACTTTGTACGCTCTTTTTACACCACTTCCCGGACGATAATTTGTCCGATTTGTTGCACACTGTCAGTAGAGCTGCCCGACTGGGTGTTGTGATAAATGACTTGCATCGTCACCGGTTGGCGTACTACTTGTTTTATCTGTTGACGCTGCCCATTCCCAACCGAATGGTAAGGGAAGACGGGCTGATCTCCATTTTGCGTGGGTTTAAACGGCACGATTTGGAAGCGCTGGCACAGCAGGTGCTTCCTAGCCAAGTCAGCAGCCAAATCCGCTGGCGCTGGGCCTTTCGCTACCAGTGGCTCATTAAAAATTAAAGTCGTCAAGTCACACCTTCTGTTCATTCCCACTTTTGGGTTTCAAAATATCAATCTATTGTCAGCTGTACACATCCACGCCGTTGCTAAAGCGTTGCCGCCTCATACGCGCAGCACGGAGGAAATTATTCCCTACATCGAAGCCTGGGTGAGTGACCAAGAAGAACGTTTTCAGCGCAAGGTGTTGAAGATTTTCAAAAACGCTGCCGTCGATCGCCGCTATTCCGTCGTCTCGCCGGAGGATATGTTTACCGTCAAGGGCTTCGGGGCACGTAATGCGCTCTACGCGGAAGGGGCCACGCAGCTGGCAGAAGATTGTTTACAAAAGGCACTTAAAAAAGCAGAGTGGGCCGCAGATAGTATTGACTACCTCATCACCGTCAGCTGTACCGGCATTATGATCCCGAGTGTGGATGCGTTTCTCATTAACCGGTTGGAAATGCGACAGGACGTCGTACGCCTACCCGTTACGGAAATGGGCTGTGCGGCGGGCGTATCGGGACTGATTTATGCCAAGCAATTCCTCAAGGCCAATCCCGGAAAGCGCGCCGCCGTAGTGGCCGTAGAATCGCCGATGGCTACCTTTCAAGTTGATGATTTTTCGATGGTCAACGTCGTGAGTGCCGCTATCTTCGGTGACGGAGCTGCCTGCGTCTTGCTCTCCTCAGAGGCGGACGCCAGCGGCCCGGAGATTGTCGACGAAGCGATGTACCACTTCTACGGTGCCGAAACGATGATGGGCTTCGCCGTACGCGACAGCGGTTTGCACATGGTGCTGGACCAAGCCGTACCAGACACGATTGCGGAGCATTTCCCGGCCATCGTCCATCCATTTTTGGCAAAATCTGGTCTCGAAATAGCGGATGTAGATCACCTAGTTTTTCATCCCGGTGGTAAGAAGATCGTGCAGGTCGTAGAGGAGCTGTTTGGTACCCTGGGTAAAAACATTGACGCCACCAAAGAAGTACTCCGACAGTACGGTAATATGTCGAGCGCTACGGTGCTTTACGTTTTGGAAACCTTTTTGGAGCAAGCCATCCCAGCGGGCGAACACGGACTGATGCTGAGTTTCGGACCAGGTTTTTCGGCGCAGCGGGTGTTGTTGCGTTGGTAACGAAATAAGCCCTCTGCGCCCTTTGTGTAATCCAAGCAAGAGTGAATGAAAGAGCAGAATGACAAAGTAGTTTGCGTACTGAGAAAAGTCGAATTTAGATTTAGCGCTGGATAGACTTTGATAATTTAAAACCGAAATTCAATCTGGATGCCAAAACAACAACACTGGGCAATCATCCTCGGCGGATCCTCCGGTCTGGGCTGGGCGACAGCCCAAAAGTTAGCTGCGGAAGGCTACCACCTCTGCCTCGTACACCGTGACCCGCGGGCGCGGCGCAAGCAAGCCGAAACCGCTTTCGCCGAACTGCGCGACCAAACGGGTGTACAGCTCCTACATTACAATCAAGATGCGCTCCGCGAAGACATCCGTACGGACATTGTTAACGACCTAAAAAACCAAATGGACGGCGGAAAAGTACGCGTCCTCGTCCACAGCATCGCGCGCGGCAACCTGAAACTGATGTTGAACCCTGACGGACCCAGTTTGGCCACCCAAGACTTTGAATTGACGACCCAGGCAATGGCCCTGAGTTTTTACGAATGGACTAAAACGCTACTCCAAGCCGAACTGTTTGCCCCGACCGCCAGCGCCATCGGCTTCACCAGCGAGGGCAGCTACAAAGCTTGGCCCAACTACGCCGCGGTCTCCGTGGCCAAAGCCAGTCTGGAAGCCCTGATTAAGAACATGGCCGCCGAGTTCGCGCCCCACGGCCTACGTACCAACGGCATCCAAGCGGGCGTTACCGACACGCCCTCACTACGCATGATTCCGGGCAGCGAACTGCTCAAAGCACGTAGCATAGAACGCAACCCTTTCCAGCGCTTGACGCATCCCGAAGACGTGGCCAATGCCGTGTACCTACTCTGCCTCCCCGAAGCCAACTGGATCAACGGCGCCATCATTCCCGTGGACGGTGGCGAACGCTTACGCTAAATTCAGCTGCTATGAGCACCGATCAAATCATCAACTTGCTGCCCTACCGCTCGCCCTTTTTGTTCGTAGACGAACTGGCCGAAGTGACGGACGAAAGCGCTATTGGCTACTACACCTACCCCGAGGATGCTTACTTTTACGAAGGGCACTTCAAAGACTATCCGGTCACACCGGGCGTGCTACTGGCGGAAACGATGGCGCAGATTGGCTTGGTATGCTTGGGCATTCATCTGCTAGCGCAGCAATTGACCAACACCGACGAAGCGCCCGCCATTGCCCTCAGTAGCCAAGCGGTGGACTATTTCCTACCCGTCTACCCAGGCGAACGGGTACGGGTGGTGTCACAGAAGCAATATTTCCGTTTCAAAAAACTAAAATGTCAAGTGAGTATGTACAATGCCAAAGACGAGTTGGTGTGCAAAGGCACCATGGCCGGTATGCTGACTACGAAGCTCAAAACCTAAACCAGTGAAAGAACGAGTAGTTATCACGGGCTTGGGCGTAGTGGCCCCCAACGGTGTGGGATTAGCGGCTTTTAACGCAGCTATCCGAGCCGGGCAGAGCGGTATCCGCTACCATCAAGTATTGGAAGACATGAAGTTTTCCTGCCGAATCGCGGGTTGGCCCGAAGTACCCGAAGCGCTTAAAACGGAGTACCTGACGCCCTTGCAACTGCGCAATTTCCTCAGTACGGGTATCCTCTACGGCTGTATGGCGGGCATTGATGCTTGGCGCGACGCGGGCCTAGACGTGGAAACCGACGAACCCCGCTGGGAAACGGGCATGGTCTTCGGAGCGGGCAACTCTAGCGTCGACAAGATGCGCGAAGCCGCCTACCGCCTCGACGCGGGCAAAGTCAAGCGGCTGGGCAGTACCACCGTGCCGCAAATTATGGTCAGCGGCGTGAGTGCTTACCTCGGCGGGCTACTGGGTTTGGGTAACCAAGTCACCACCAACTCCTCGGCTTGCACCACCGGAACGGAGTCCATCCTGATGGCTTACGAACGCATCCGCAGCGGACAAGCCCAACGGATGCTAGCCGGCAGCAGCTCCGATGCCGGACCTTATATCTGGGGCGGCTTCGACGCGATGAAAGTAATGAATTACCGCCACAACGAGACGCCGGAACAAGCCTCGCGTCCCCTGAGTGCAACGGCGGCAGGCTTCGTACCGGGCGCGGGTGCCGGAGCATTGGTACTCGAATCGCTAAGTAGTGCGCAGGCGCGCGGAGCCAGAATATACGCCGAAGTACTGGGCGGAGCGGCCAATTCCGGCGGCCAACGCCAGGGGGGTACCATGACGGCCCCTAATCCCGTAGCGGTACAACGCTGTATCCAAACAGCACTGGACAACGCAGGTGTAAAACCAGCCGAAGTAGACATCATCAACGGCCACTTGACGGCCACCACCAAAGACCCGGATGAGGTCGCCAATTGGGCTACTGTCCTAGGCCGCAGTGGTAAAGATTTCCCGTACCTTCATTCCCTCAAAGGCATGATCGGTCACTGCATCAGCGCGGCGGGGGCCATCGAGAGTGTGGCGGCCGTATTGGGTTTACACGAAGGCTTTGTTTTTCCTTCCGTAAATAGTGACGATCTGCACCCCGAAATAGCAAAATACGTGGACCGCAGCCGCATTCCCCTGCAAACTGTAGCTGCCCCCGAGGCGACCGTTGTGGCCAAGGCTGGCTTTGGTTTTGGGGATGTGAATGCTTGTGTGTTGTTCAGGAAATACCTTAATTATTTACCTGGTCTCGGCTGAGCCGAGAACCAGGGTAAGCAATTTTTTGACTTCAGTCCCTTTTTTAGCTTGAAATTAGCTTGATTTTATCATCATTCTAATTCCTTCACTAAAAAAGGGACCAAAAAATTGCGGGTTTTAAGCAACTAGATAGGTGGACCTAAATAGTTACAAAATACCTTAATTGAGCTGGTCACGGATAATCAGAGCACCAAAGTGTAGGTTAGACGTACTATATTTCCGTACGTTCTTTACAAAATCTTTGTGCCCACTGTGTGATCCTCTGCGTCCTCTGTGTAAACTGAGTAAGAGCAGCAATCACGTGGAAGGAGATTATTACAAACGTTATTTATTCACAAGTAAAAATTAAGACCACCATGGACCAAACCACCCGCTTAGCCACCCTCAAAAAAATCATCACGCCCTACGTGCAAGACGAAGCGGCCCTGGCCGAACTCAGTGGCGAGACCGACTTCATCAAAGACCTGAAGATCAACTCCGCCCACCTCGTGGACATCATCTTGGACGTGGAGGACGAGTTCGACATCGAAATTGACGAAGACGCTATGGAGGAAATGCTAACCGTACAAGCCGCCCTCGACATCATCGACGCTAAGCTGGCCGCCGAGTGATTGGTAATGACGTGATTGACCTGACGCACGTCCGGCAGCACCGCTGGATAAGGAGCGCACGGGGCTGGGATAAAGCATTCACCGCAGCGGAACAGGCTTTCCTGCGGGCGGCACACGAACCCGTGGCAGCCGCTTGGTGGCTCTGGGCCTGTAAAGAAAGCGCGTACAAAGCGGGTTTGTCCCAGCAGCGAGAGCGGACGTTTGCTCCCCGCAAAATCGTGAGTCAAGTAACGATTGACGCAACCGCAACCCAGGAGCTAATCGTAAGCTGGGGGACGCAAAACATCCGCGTCCGGACGGTGCAGCGCAGACCGGATATGATCCACACCATTGCCACTTTGGTCGCCGCGGAGTCCGCCGCTAAGGGGAACGAAGTTGTTCGCTACCTCACCTTTCGGGATACGACCTACGCCACGCAGCACCAACAGCTCCGCCAGGACGTAACCCGCTACTTCCAGCACTACTACCAGCGAGCGGACTTAAAAGTGAGCATCCGTAAAAACGAATGGGGTATCCCTACGGTTTACTTAGCAGACGATCCCTTGCCCTGGGCGTTTTCCTGTTCGCACCACGGTCGCTTCGGGGCTTGGGTGGTGATCCAAACGAGGGACTTACAATAAGAAAGCGTGCCCCCTGACTCTCGGCTGAGCTAAGATCAGGTAAATCATTACGTACATGAAGTTTGAAGACGTCATTGGTCAGTTGATTAGACATTCCCGCTGGGTAGCCGCGGGTTTATTACTGGTGACGCTCTGGGGCGCGTGGCAAGTACAGCAAAATTTACGCATCAACAACGCGGTCTCTATCTGGTTTTTGGAGGATAATCCCGACTACCGAGCGTACCTAGATTTTCAGCACGAACGCGGCTCAGACGAGATCATCATTGCCATGATTCCTACGGCAGAGCCGCTGGCCACTGAGTCCGTCGAACTGCTTCGCGCCCTGCACACGGCGCTGGATAGTCTGCCGTTTGTCCAGTCGACCTTTAGCTTGGCCAACGCCCCCTACCCTTTGGTAGACAACCGCCGCTTGGTGTATCGGCCCATCTACAATGCGGCTCGGGATACGCAACAGGTACGCCGAATCCTCACCCAGCTACCCGCGCTGAGCCAGCAATTGCTAACCGAGACCAACGACCAACTCTTCTTTTACGCCCAACTAGCCCCCACGGACGAGTTAGAAGCCAACCGCAACGCGGTAGTAACGGAGGTGCGCCGCACGATGAGCGAGCTGGCACCACGGGCGCGCATTTCCGGTCAACCCATCCTCAACGAGGCGTTTAACGAAACGATTTACACGGAAAGCACCTTTTTCGCCGTAGCTACGGTGGCGGTTATTATTCTGTTGCTGAGTTGGTTGCTACCCAGTTGGTGGTACGTTCCCCTGGCGCTGGTTTGCGTGGCGGTTCCCGTCAGTACGCTCATGGGCATAATGGTATTTTCTGGCCATTCGCTGAACCTAATTTCCATGCTGATTCCGACCATTTTGATGGTGTACAGCGTGTCGGACTCGGTCCACGTCATCAATATTTTTCACCAGTATCAGCAACAGCATCCGGAGCAGTCGCGGGCTACCCAAATCCAGGCGGCGCTGCGGCAAAGCCTGAAACCTTGTTTTTACACCACCCTCACGACGGTGGTCGGTTACTTGGCGCTCTGTGCTTCGCCTTTGCCCGCCTTTCGGCAAATGGGCTTGTTTACGTTTTGTGGCTTGGCCCTGGCCTTCGTATTCGTGTACGTCGTGACGGCCATCGGGCTGCGGTACGTACCTGCGCAGTTGGAGGGGCGGGAGCGCAGTTCAGCACTCGTCGCGCGCCTCAGTCGCTTGGCGCAAAGGTGGACGAGTCAGCGGCGGACGGCCCTGCTGGGTGTCGGAATCATCGTTTTGGTGCTCGGTGCGATTGCGTTGCCCCAATTGCAGATCAATACCGATTCGCTCCACTTACTGGGCGAAGGTAAGGCCAAGCAGGACCTCTTCGCAGTGGAAGCAGCCCTGGGAGGGAACGCCCGTTTTCAGCTCAACGTCATCCGTACGGACAGCAACAGTTTGCTGAACACAACGGACCTCAACCGCCTCGCCGATTTTCAGGATCGCTTGGCGCAAAACGAACGCTTGGCCACGCCCGTTTCCGTCATCAATTTTCAGCGTTTTGTGGAAGATCGGATGTCAAATTTCCTATTATTTGGACGCCCCTCCCCGGCCCAGTTGTTGCAAAACGCCCCGGCAGCCCCCACGGATTTCCTCTCCTTCTTTTCCACCGATTTCTCGGAAACGAGCGTCGCCGTTAACGTCAAAGAATTGGATACGCAGCAGCTAGAAATCTTGCTAAACGACATCGACACGGCTTTCGCCCAAAGCTTTCCACCCGAGGCATACGAGTTGGAAGTCCATAGTTTTCTGGCGCTCTTTGCGCAGCTCAATGACTTCATTTTGCAGACGCAGTTCCGCTCCTTTGGCTTGGCCTTCGTCTTTGCGTTTGGGGTATTGTGGTACTTTCTCGGCAACCTGCGAACGACCTTGTTAGCACTCCTACCCAACTTGCTCCCACTAGCGGCGGTCCTAGCCCTGATGGCCGCTTGGGGCATTGACCTAGAGGCGGGTAACGCGATGCTGGCACCCATCATGCTCGGCATTGCGATGGACGATACCATTCACTTGATGAACCACTATCAGGAGCAACGGGCCAGCGGCCAAAGCGTGGTAGCGGCCATGAACCAAGCGCTAGCGTTTACGGGCGGTGCCCTGTTTTCGACGACCATTGCGCTATGCGGTGGTTTTTTGGTCGTGGGTTGGAGTGGCGTGGTCTCCGTTAGTACCTTTGGATTGTTGTGTGCCTTTGCCGCCCTGGCTGCGCTGTTGGCCGATATTTTGGTGCTACCAGCTTTGGTAAAATGGTTGGATCGGTAGGGGCGAAAAGGGATGATTTTTGGCAATTTTAAATGAGCTTGAAAATGAAAAACTTACTTATCCTTTTATTTTTTTACGGTTTCATCGCTACTGCTAGCGGGCAGTTACCGGCCATCCTGACGGTAGAAGACCAAGCGCGCGTGCAGGACCAGTGGCTAGAACAACGTGTAGCACGCATTCTGCCCGATTTGATGCGGCGCGAAGGGATTGACCTGTGGCTTATGATCAGTCGGGAATACAATGAGGACCCAGTACTCAAAACATTCTTACCCAGTACTTGGCTAGCCGCCCGCCGCACCACCATGCTACTGGTCTACGATACTGGCGACAGCCTCCGTACCCTCGCTTGCGCGCGCTACAACGTAGGAAATCTGTTTCAAAAAGCGTGGGACAAGGAACAACAACCCGACCAGTGGAAAGCGCTAAGTGAACTGATCGCCCAACTTGATCCAAAGCGTATTGGAATCAACCGCTCCGAACACTTTGGACTAGCCGACGGGCTTTCAAGTTACCATTACGACCAACTTATGGCCACCCTTTCTCCTGACTACCAAAAACGGGTAGTAGGGGCAGAGCGGTTAGCAATTAGCTGGTTGGAAACGCGACTGCCGGAGGAAATGGCCGCTTATCGCAACATTATGCGACTAGCGCACGAGATTATCGCCGAGGGGTTATCGGAACACGTCATTACGCCCGGCATTACCCGTACGGAAGAGGTCGTCTGGTGGTACCGCCAACGGATACGCGACTTGGGCTTACGCGCTTGGTTTCACCCAACGGTAGACGTACAGCGCGCCGATCCGGCCAATACCGAAAGTGAGCGTAGCTTTAGTGGCCGTCCGGCGGATGACGTTATCCAGCCCGGCGACCTGGTACACATCGACTTTGGAATTACGTATTTAGGTCTGAATACCGATACACAACAGAACGCTTACGTACTGCGCGCTGGAGAAAGTAAACCACCCACTTACTTAACTGACGCACACGAAAAAGCTCGGCAAGTAATGGATATACTGACCGATGAGTTCAAAACGGGCCGCAGTGGTAACGAAATTCTAGCTAATGCCCTAGCTAATAGCAAAGCCAAAGACCTAGAAGCGACCATCTACACCCATCCCATCGGCTACCACGGTCACGGAGCAGGACCAACCATTGGTCTGTGGGACCAGCAAGAGGGCGTACCACATCGGGGTGACTACCCGCTTTACCCCCATACCGCCTATTCTATTGAGTTGAACAACGCTATTTTCTTGCCACAATGGAACAAACGTATCCGCATGATGGTGGAAGAGGAGGCCTTTTTCGATGGGGAAACCTGCACTTACATCGGAGGCCGCCAGACCGATCTCTACCTGATTCCCAGAGTAAAATCTGGCTTAGACTAGCTTAGTCAATCCCCCATCCGCAACGTCCCCTGCCGCTCCCGGTTCACGTGCAACTGCGTCACGTCCGGGCGGCTATAGTGACCGGCGGGATCGAAGTTTTGGCGTTCGCGGAGGACGGTCTGGTAGTCGATGGTGACGACTTGCACGAACTCCTCATCCGTACGGGGTTCTACGAGCCAATTACCGTCGGGACCCGCTAGGCAGGAACCGCCGTCGGAAATACGTGCGGGTGCGTTTTCGCGCAACCACGCGGCCTGTGGCAGGTGATCGGGTATGTCCGCCGCGCGGAAAAGACCACTCACGGAAAGCGTGTAGGAACGTCCCTCCCGGGCCAAAAAGCGCGTCAGAATTTCCGTATTGCGGAGGCTACCCGGCCAGGAGGCCACGTGCAAGTTTTCTCCCTGCCCGTAGAGGGCGGCGCGGGGAAGCGGCATCCAATTTTCCCAGCAATTGAGTCCGCCCAGCGTGAAGGGTCCCAGCGAGAATGTCCGTAGGCCGTGTCCGTCACCGGGCGACCAGACGAGGCGTTCCTCGTAGGTAGGCTGCAATTTGCGGTGAACGTTTTGAATCTCCCCCGCCGCGTCGATGTAAACCATGGAACAGTAGAGACTGTGGCCTCCCCGGTCTTGCGGGCGTTCAATAATCCCCAGCAGCAATGCCATAGCGTGCCGACGCGCCGCTTGCTGAAACGGAACCAAATCTCCCCGCTCTATTTGTACGGCTTGGCTAGCGTACCAAGCGTAGGCCTCTTTTTGTTGCTGGTTGTTAAAACGCGCACCACCCGTATAATCCAGCCAGTAGGGATAGCCCGGCAACAGCGCTTCGCCAAAAGCGAGTAGCTGAGCACCCTGCTCAGCAGCCTGAGTTAGGTAGTGTAACATCTTGGTCGTAGTTGCTTGGCGGTCTAGCCAAACGGGGGCCATCTGTACCCAACCTAAGCGCAGAGTCGTTTCACTCATGAAGCAGCGTAGTACGTATCAACGGACTTGGCGGCGGGAAGCGGTCGCTCTTGCACCGTCGCCGATAACGGAATTTTTTGGTCGATGACGAAGTCCAGAATCGCTTCGGTCACACGCGCGGTCCCCAGGTGGTGGCCCGCCCCGATGGGGGTGAGCAAAATACTACCTGGCCAGTTGAGGTGGTAGCGTTGAGACTGTTCGGCTGGCGTGACTTTATCCTGCGGATCGTGAATCAAGAGGTTGGGAATGTGCGCCAGTCGTTCCGTCAAGGGCAAGAGGTCGAAACCGCCGCCCAGGTCGCCCGCATTATCCAGTAGATACTGCAAATACACCTGAAACGGCCCCTCGTTGAGCCCTAACTCGCGTTGAAATCCTCTAAAAACGGCCATACCGTGACTAAAAGCGGCCATGGTCACCATCCGCTGGGGATGGTAACTGCGATCTAAGTGCGCCAGTGCGCCTACCATCGCCGCTCCACCGAAGGAATGCGCTACGGTAGCGAAAGGAGCACCGTAGGTTTGGATGATGTCTCGGATGATATTGATGTTATGCACCAGGTGCAATTGCTTGCGGGGCGACAGTCCGTGACTCGGCGGATCGTAGGCAATGACGCGGTAGCCGGCCTCCACCAGTTGGGGAACGAAATGCCGCCAACGCCCCGCATTGTAGACCCAGCCGTAACTGAGCAAAATATAGGGTGCGCCCGTTTTACCCCAGTGGTATTCTACGATGTTCCGCTCGGCCCGTTCGGTACGGTGCTGCACGGCGGTAGCGAGAAAATCACGCTCTTTGGGACGTAACTTCGTCGGAAACGGATGGGTAAACAGATCGTAGGCCAGTCGGCCAGCCCAGTTCTTATTCAACGCGCTTACGGCGTTGATACCCAAACCAATGGCTTTAGTGATGAGACGTTTTGTTTGCATGACTCCTGGAGGGTTGTTGTGCTGCTTTGGTTTGCAAATCAGACACGGTTTTATTGACGTAGTATTCTAAATGGTGTTCGTTGCCGCTGAGTTTGTACAGGGCCACGGCCCCTTCGTAGTGAACGTGTAGTAGATAGACGATTTCGCGCACTTCCGCCTCGTCGCGGACCACCTCGGCCACGAGGGTGCGTAGGGTCTGTCGCCACTCCCGGTAGAAAACTAAAATCTTATCGTTGAAGGTGCCGTGCTGGCCCACTTCCATGATGAGATTGGTGAAAAAGCAGCCCCGTCGCCCCACTTTCGTCAGGCGATTCTGGCGGCGGAGTAGTTTCTCCAGGCGTTGTTCCCAGGGCAGGTCTTCCTGTATCACGGTCAGCACGTAGCCCCGGAAGAAGTCGATGGCGTAGTCGATGACCGCGTTGAGTAAACCTTCCTTAGATTTGAAATGATGCAGTAAACCTGCTTTCCCCAGGCCCGCCGCCTGCGCCAACTGACTGATGGACGACGAGTGGTAACCGTGGAGGTGAATATGCTC
>JBCDIR010000014.1:0-12463 GCA_038748735.1 Bacteroidota bacterium
AAGCTAATGGCCTAATGCTTTTAGAGAGCGTGTTTTGAACGAATAGTGCCTACATCTTCATTTTTAGTATTGGTCAAACCTGCCTGACCTCCGTCAGCAGTAATTAATTTCCCGCTCTCCCTTCGGCTATTTAGCTCGACTAAGTTTTCCTCGCTATAAAGTGGGATGGCTTAGCGCTTCCCGGAGGGGTTGAAATCGAGATTTTAATTGTTCGACCACTGTTTATTAGATTCTTCTTTTGCACACGTACGTTGCCCGCAGCGTACATAACGGATACTCAGACTATCGCTACGGTAGTCGGGTGATTACTATTACCAAAGACTTACTACATCATGTTAAACATTAACTTCTGCGTCCAGCGCAAACACGCCTGGCCGAGATGGTGCTTACTATTGGTACTACTCGGCCTGGTAGGGGGGCAATCCTTATACGCCCAAACGACCCGCTACGAATCCGAAAACAGCAATCGAGGAAACGTGACCGTTGCCAGCACCTATTCCGGTTATTCTGGTAGCGGTTACTTGACTAATTTCACCAGTGAATGGTCGTACAGCAGCTTTGAGGCTTCTTACAATCAACCCACGCCCGTCAATATTATCATTCGCTACGCTAACGGCACTAACACTACGTTTACGAACCTTGACCTTTACCAAGGTTCGGGAAAAGTGGCTGATCTTTCCTTTCCGCCTACGGGTGGTTGGGATGTTTGGGCGACCTTAACCGTTCCCATTACCATCCAAGCGGGTTATCAGGGGGTCAAAATAAAAGGAACCACCAACGTATCCCAGTCGGCGCACATCGACTATATGGAACGAGTGATTGGGGGAAGTACACCCACCCCGCCGGGGAGTTTTACCCTCAGCACACCGACTAATAATGCGAACGACATTACCACCAACCCTACGTGGACGTGGTCTGCCGCTAGTAATGCCGACAGTTACCAACTCAAGGTTTCCACGAACAGTAACCTAAGCAGTCCAATCATTAACGCGAGCGGCATCTCCAGTACTTCTTACAGTAGTGGTACTACCCTGGCCGAAGACACGAAATACTACTGGAGTATTACAGCAGTCAACACGGACGGATCAACTACGGCTAGTAACGCCAATTTCAGTTTCACGACCGAAACCACCGGCGGCGGCTGTACCGTAGGCGGCAGTTGCGATGACGGAGATGCCTGTACCACGGGCGATGCTTACGACAGTAACTGTAACTGCGTAGGCACCTTCCAAGACAGTGATAATGACGGTATCTGTGATGCCAACGACACCTGCAACGGTAACCCCAGCGGCCAGCCCTGCGACGACGGGGACGCCTGTACCACCAATGATACTTACGATAGCAATTGCAATTGTACGGGTACTTTTCAGGATAGCGACAACGACGGTATCTGCGACGCCAACGACAATTGTGACAATGCCTTGATTGGCCAATCTTGCGACGATGGAAATTCCAACACCAGCAACGATCAGTACGACAGCAACTGTAACTGCGTGGGTACGCCCAACAACAATAATCCTCCGGGACAAGGCACCCGCTTTGAAGCGGAAAACGCCAACCGGGGCAACGTCACTACCTCCAGTGCCAACGGCGGCTACTCCGCTAGCGGTTACGTAACCAACATCACTAGCGAGTGGTCTTACGTTGGTTTTGAGGATTCTTATCCCGAAAATACGCCGGCGATTATTCACCTGCGTTACGCCAATGGTACGGGTAGTGCCGTTACGCACCTCAACCTTTTCGTGGGTTCCCAACTGGTCAGCAACTTAACCTTTCCACCCACCAGTGGTTGGACCGACTGGCAAACCCTGAGTGTAAACGTGACCATTCCCGTGGGTTGGCAAGGCGTTTGGTTGCGCAGTTCGGCGAATAATTCTAACTCCATTCAACTCGACTACTTCGAACGGGAGACGGGGGGCAGCGTACCCGCTCCGCCCGGCAACTTTAGCCTAATTGGTCCGAGCAATAATTCCAACGACGTGGGTACGACGCCTAACTTTTCTTGGAGTGCGGCCAGCGGCGCGAATAATTATCAATTAGTCGTGGCGAACAACAGCAATTTGAACAACCCCATCATCAACGTTAGTAACCTTACGGGAACGTCCTATACCTCCGGTACGGCACTGGCCAACAGCACGACTTACTACTGGAAAGTAACGGCCACGAACAGCGACGGTAGTACCATGGCTAACAATGCCAACTACGTCTTCACCACCGAGGCGGGAGCACCGAGCTGTACGGTGGGGGCTAGCTGCAACGACGGCGACGATTGCACCGTCGGGGATGCCTACGATAGCAACTGTAACTGTGTCGGTACCTTCCAAGATAGCGACAACGACGGCATCTGCGACGCGGACGAAACCTGCGACGGTAGTCTGACGGGCCAAGCCTGCGACGACAGCAACGCTTGCACCATCAACGATACGTACGACAGCAACTGTAACTGTATCGGTACCTTCCAGGATAGCGACAATGACGGCATCTGTGACGCCAACGACAACTGCGACGGTAACCTGGCCGGACAGCCCTGCGACGACGGTAACCCTAATACCGATAACGACCAGTACAATAGCAACTGCCAGTGCGTGGGCACCTTTACGCCCCCCGCCAATGGCACGTTTTACGTCAGCCCCAGCGGCGTAGACGCACCGGGTAGCGGCGCGCAGTCCAATCCTTACCGCACCATCGCTTACGCTGCGCAACAGGTACCTGCGAATCAGGGGTACACGATTTATTTGTTACCGGGTACTTTCGTAGAAACTCAGGCGGTTCAGATTCCGCCGGGAGTTAACCTAATTGGGGCGGGCGAGTCGCAAGTGACGGTGACCGCCAATGGTCCCATTCCAGCTCCCGCTGGCGTGGACGTGAGTTCGGGCGACTGGAAGCTGTGGTACTACGGCAGCCTGATCCAGCTATACTCTGCGGGTTACCAAGGTGGGCCGGCTGTGCTCTACGGTGCGCCCACCGACATGGTTCCGTCTACGGATGGTAACCAAACCGTTAGTGGCTTTACCATCGACGGGGCTAGTAAGCAAGTCAAGGCCGGTATTTGGGTGCAAAACCGCAATAACGTTACCATGAATAACGTGACGGTACAAAACTGCGATCAACGTGGAGCCGTATTCACCCGTAGCGATATGTGGTGGTACGAACCCATGCCAGACGGCATGTGGATGTACAATACGGTGGTGCACGATTGTGAATTTTACAATAACGGCGCGCAACTAGGGAGCGAAACCCTGGGCAACCTCTGCTTAGCGGGACTCGACGGCGCGGACATTTACAATATTACCATCGACGATAACGTCGGTTACGGGATCAAGTTTATCATGGTGGGTCACTACCGTAACGTGAAAATTCACGACTGTGACATTACCGTCAACGAAGCCGATGCGCAGTGGGGCGAGAAAATCGCCATCGAATTGTGGAATATCGACCAGGGTAACGAAGTGTACAATATCGACTGTAATACTTGGCACTCTTACGTCAATCACCCGCAGTTGACGCAGTACGATCCGCCAGGAACACAGGCTAGTAACCTAAAGATACATAACGTTACGATGATTGACACCGATGGCGTAAGTGGTAAAGAAGCCATTGAAGCGGCACTGTCGGGCGTAGAAATCTACAATTGCTACTTCCAGGACAAGGGCTTTGGTATTGCGATTTGGAATGGTTCGGGTTCTAGTCTGAAGAAGAACCACATCATTCGTAACAATATCATTACGAACGTCAACCGTACGCCTAGTTTTGGTTTTGGCAACAGCTCGGCGATCTTCATTCCTGATCCGGCGCAGAACATCAAGATTTACAATAATGTCTTTGACCGAATGGGCGTAGCCCTAGACCTCGGCTCCGCTAGTGGGGTGGACATTAAGAACAACGTTTTCCTCTTCACGGAGGCCGACGATGTCAAACTAGGATCCGGTGTTACTTTTGAAAACAACCTGAAATACCACACGAATCCGCAGAAGGCCAACTTTGTGCTGACGGGGGCTAGCGTGGGGCCGGGTAACCTCACGACCAATCCTGGCTTTACCAATAGTGGTGACCGGGCTACGGCCTACTACCAACCCGCTTCTTCCGCTAGTGCAGTTGTTGACGCTGGTGCGCCCTTGGGCTATCCTTACAACGGCAACGCGCCCGATATTGGCCGCTGGGAATTTGGCGGTGCAGCCACTAATCCACCCGGTAGTTTCACGCAGACTACCCCCAGCAACAACGCTTCGGACGTAAGCACGAGTCCTAGCTTAGGATGGAATTTTGCGCCCAGCGCGTCCACCTACCAGGTACAAGTAGCGACCAACAGTAACTTCAGTACTATCGTCCGTACTCAGAACAGCATTACCAGCACCAACTGGACGGTCAGCCCCGCGTTGGACAACAGTACAACCTACTACTGGCGCGTCACGGCGATCAATAGCGAAGGCAGTACGCTGGCCAGCAATGCGGGCATCAGTTTCGATACGGAAGCTCCTACGCCTCCACCGGGCAGCTTTAGCCTAAGTACCCCCAGCGGTGGCAGCGCTGGCGTGTCCAATTCGCCCGCGTTCAGTTGGACGAGTTCGGCTTATGCGTCTACCTACACACTAGTTGTGTCGGCCAATAGTAACTTTAGTAATCCGGTGGTCAACGCCAGTAACATCACGGGGACCAGCTATACGCCCCCCGCTAACCTCGCCTACGGTACGACTTACTACTGGCGCGTCACGGCGAATAACAATACCGGCACAGCCAACTCCAACAACAACGGCCTATCGTTTACGACCCAAGACGAACCCGTGGTCGGGCAAGGCCAGATCAACCGTCACGTTTGGGAAGGTGTAAGTGGTACGTCCACTAATAGCTTGGAGAATAATGCAAATTATCCGAATAATCCTGATCAGGTCGGCTTCCTCACCAGCCTTGACGCGCCCCGCGAGCAGGGTTCCGATTACGGACAGCGCATCTTTGGTTACCTGGTACCCACCGTTTCGGGCAGCTACCAGTTTGCCATTGCGGGCGATGACGACAGTGACCTGTACCTCAGTACCGATGCGTACGCCGCGAACAAGGTGAAAATTGCTCACCTCGTCGGTTGGACGTATCCCGAGAAATACGACAAATACGCTAGTCAAGTGTCCGGCGCGATTACGCTGCAAGCGGGACAGGAGTACTTCATCGAAATACTGCACAAGGAAGCCAACGGCGGCGACCACGTCACGGTAGCCTGGAAAACACCTGGTTCCAGTGACTGGGTGACGGTACCCGGCAGCGTACTTTCCGGTAGCTTGTCGACGCCACTGCCCGGACCAGAAGCCTTTTCGCAAAGTAGTCCGTCTGGAGGTGCCAATGGCGTATCGCGTACGCCTAACTTCCAGTGGACAGCTTCTAACTTGGCTACGAGTTACAACCTAACGGTTTCGGCCAACAGCAACATGTCCAATCCCGTGATCACGGCCAACGACTTGGACGGCACCAGCTTTACACCAACGACCTTACTACAAACCAGCACCACCTACTACTGGACCGTAACCGCTGTTAACGAAGGCGGTACCCTGGACGCTACCAACGCGGGAGCTAGCTTCACAACCGAGGCGCAGCCGTTCCCCGGTTCGTTTAGCCAGAGCAGTCCGGCCAGTGGCGACGTAGGCGTGTCTTGGAACCCCATCCTGACCTGGACTTCTTCCGCCGATGCGAATAGCTATAATGTCACCGTTTCGACCAACAGCAACCTGTCTAGTCCGGTGATCAACGCAACGGGCATCACGACGACGAGCTATTCCATCAGTTCAACGCTGAGTGCCAATACGACCTACTACTGGCGCGTCCGGGCGGTGAACAATACCGGTTCGGTCGACGCAACTAATGACGGGATTTCCTTCACGACGGGTTCATCCAGCTCTACCTACTACGTATCGCCTACGGGTAGCGACCAAACGGGGACGGGGTCCTCTAGCAACCCTTGGAAGACCTTAGCTTACGCCGCTACGCAAGTACCCGCGAATCAGAACCAGACCATTTTCCTCCAACCAGGTACGTTTGTGGAAACACAGGTGGCCGAAATCCCGACGGGGGTTAACCTCATCGGTTCGGGTGAAGGTATTTCCATTCTGCAAGCGGGCAGTTTGGGCAACAGCGCGAAAGAGGACTACGACGGCACGCTCGTACAGCTGATTTCGCCCAGCTACGTCAACGACCAGTACAGTCCGCCCGTGGCACCGTCCAACGGCAATCAGACGATCAGCGGCTTTACCATTGATGGCAATACCAAGAGCCTGAAAGCCGGTATCTGGCTGGAAGCGCGCAACAACGTCAACATTCACCACGTGACCATCCGCAATACGGCCCTGCGGGGTGCGGTGGCTTGCTTCGGCGTACACGGTGGGCAAACCGAGCCGCCGTACTACATCACGGGCTTGACCATGGCGGATATGACGTTTGAAAACTGTGGTGCGGACATCGTGGGCGAAAGCCTGGGTAATCTCTGCCTCGGACATACCGACGGAGCGACCATTTCCAATATCACCATCAACGATAATATTGGTTACGGTATCAAGTTCATCTTTGAGGGGTATTACAAAAATACTACCATCACGAACTGTAATATTACGGTCAACGAGCAAGACCCACTCTGGGATGAGGACATTGCTATTGAGTTGTGGAACCTGGGGCCGGGCAACGTGGTCTCGAACGTGACGGCCAATACTTGGTTCTCCTTCGTCAACTGGCCCAATACTTTCAACAATCCACCCGCACCGGGTGCGCACCTGAAAGTACTGGATTGCACGATCATCGATCAAGATGGTGACAGCTACAAGGAAGGCATCGAACTGGCTTGCGCCGGAACGGAAGTGGCCAACTGCTACATTCAGGACAAAGGCTTCGGTATTGCGATGTGGCTCCAGGCCAATACGCAGCACCTCATTCGCAATAACATCTTCTACAATACCACGCCCAAAGCCACCTTTACCGACGGCGGAGCGGTATTCATCGTAGGCGACGTAGCTCCGATCTCGAATGTGTCGATTGTGAACAATGTCTTTGACAACCTGCTGACGGGTGGTTCTTCCCCGCTGAAGAACATTTCCGTGTGGAAAGGTACTGCCAGTGATATTCTGATTGCCAATAACGTAACGACGAATACGCCGGCCGCCACCTACGATTACTACACTTATCCGGCCGCCACGGCGACTAACGTGACCTACGAGCATAACTTGCGCGACGTGAGTCACAACACCTTTGGTTCGGTCACGAGCAGCGATAACCTAGTCGGTGCGCCAGGTTACAAAGCCTTCGGCCAACGCTGGGGTACGTACTACCAGCCCAGTTCGGCGAGCAGCCTGCTGGTGAACAACGGGACCAATGTCGGCTTACCGTTCAGTGGCAGCTCACCCGACATCGGTAAGTGGGAATTTGGCGGTACGTCCAATTTGATGGCCGGACCAACGCAGCCGGACGTCGCGGCCTCGCAAGAGGTGTCTCGTACGGTCGTCTATCCGAACCCAACGGCGGATAACCTGACTATTCTGAACAAAGCGGGGCATCCGTACACAACGGTTGAGATACAAAACGTGACCGGACAGACCTTGTACCAAGCGAGCATCACCGAGCAGATTCGTCACGAGGCTAGCCTTGCGCACCTGCCGGCGGGTACGTATTACCTAGTGGTCAGCAACGCAGAACAACGAAAAGTACTACGCGTGATTAAACGCTAATGGCGAATAACACTCATCCGATTTTTTATCCTCCGGGGGTGACGGGCTTACTATGTAGTCCGTTGGCCCCGGAGCATTTTTCGGTAGGGACATTCCAAAATATAAAATGGAAAAAGGTTATCCCGCCGCTTTCTAGCAATTTTAAATAAAAGCTTTAGCGTCGCGGCAGGACCATAAAACGCTATGCACTCTTTTTACAAAAACCAACGAATGTGAACTTAACGATTACCAACGTCCGCACCCTCGACATTCGCTTTCCAACCTCATTGTCACTAGACGGTTCGGATGCGATGAATCCCGACCCGGATTATTCAGCTACCTACGTCATCCTCGAAACCGATAGCCCGGCGGGTACCGAAGGCCACGGGCTGACCTTCACCATCGGGCGGGGTAACGAAATATGCGTAAAAGCGATCGAAGCACTAACGCCACTCGTCGTCGGACAAAATATGCAGGCCATCGCCCAGGACATGGCCGCTTTCTGGCGACATATGGTCAGCGACAGTCAACTCCGCTGGTTGGGACCAGAAAAGGGAGTGATTCACCTAGCTACCGCCGCCATGGTCAACGCCGTTTGGGACCTCTACGCTAAGCTAGCGGGAAAACCGCTATGGGAACTGATCGCTGACCTGTCGCCAGAAGAACTGCTCCGGTGTATTGATTTTACTTACCTCACCGATGTGATCACTCCAGCGGAAGCGCTGGAAATTTTGTTGCAGCAAGTTCCGCACAAAGCCGAGCGCAAGGCGCAACTCCTGCGCAAGGGTTATCCGGCCTACACCACCTCAGCGGGTTGGTTGGGGTACGATGATGCTAAGGTAGAACGCCTAGTACGAGAAGCCTTAGCAGAAGGTTTTCAGCACTTCAAAATGAAAGTGGGCGCGAATGTAGCTGACGACCAACGCCGTGCCGCCATTATCCGCCGCACCATCGGTCCGGACCGTTACCTGATGATGGATGCGAACCAAAAATGGGACGTTCCGCAGGCCATCGAATGGATGGAGCAACTCCGTGCCTACCAACCTTGGTGGATTGAGGAACCCACCAGTCCCGACGATATCCTCGGTCACCGGGCCATCCGGGAAGGGCTGCCCGGCATTGGCGTAGCTACCGGAGAGCACGCGCAAAATCGCCTTATTTTCAAACAGCTACTCCAGGCCGAAGCCATCGACTTTTGTCAAATTGATAGCTGCCGACTGGGTGGTGTCAACGAAGTACTGGCCGTGATGCTCCTGGCTGCGAAGTTCAACATCCCGGTCTGTCCACACGCAGGGGGTGTAGGGCTGTGTGAATACGTACAGCACCTCTCTATGATCGACTACCTTTGCATCAGCGGTAGTACGGAAGGACGCGTTATTGAATTTGTCGATCACTTGCACGAGCATTTTATCGAACCCGTACACCTGCAAAACGCGCACTATATGCCCCCAAAGCTGCCGGGCTATTCCATTGAAATGCACCCCGCCAGCTTGGCCCGCTACCGCTTCCCCGATGGGGAGTACTGGCGTACGGCGCATCCGGCGGCGGTCAGTCCCCAATCGGTATGAAGCAGTTAACCAATCAAATAGCGATTGTCACGGGAGCGAGTAGTGGCATCGGAGCGGCCATTGCTAAAACCTTCGCCAAGGCAGGTGCCACCGTGTATAATCTGGACTTGAACGAACAAGCAGGGCGCGCCATGGCCAAGGACTGCCAAGCGGCTGGACTGGCCGTACACTTTCATTCTGCCAACGTAGTAGAACAAACCGCACTACAAGCCATTATCGCGGACATCGCCGACACCCACGGCCGGGTGGATATATTGATCAGTAACGCGGGTATTGCCCACGTCGGTCAGTTGCACACCACCAGCGAAGCCGATTTTGATCGTTTGTACCTAGTCAATGTCAAGGGCGTGTACAATAGTATGCTGGCGGTTATTCCGCATATGTTAGAGCGACAGTCGGGTGTGATTATCAATCTAGCCTCCATTGCCTCCACGCTAGGGTTGCCGGATCGTTTTGCGTACAGCATGACCAAGGGGGCGGTACTGACGATGACGTACAGTGTCGCGCGGGATTACGTACAACAGGGTATCCGTTGTAATGCGATTAGCCCGGCGCGCATCCATACGCCCTTCGTGGACAATTTCATCGCCCAAAACTATCCGGGGCAGGAGGCGCAAACCTTCGACCGCTTATCGCAAACCCAGCCGATTGGTCGCATGGGTACCCCGGAGGAAGTGGCTAACCTGGCCCTTTTCCTCTGCTCGGACGCGGCGGCCTTCATCACGGGTACTAATTTTCCCATCGACGGTGGGTTCATCAAACTGAATACGTAATGCAATTAATTCGCTTTGGCCAACCGGGACAAGAACGTCCCGGAATTATTGACGACCAAGGACAGTACCGCGACGTAAGCGGTTTTGGAGCAGATTATTCCGAACAGTTCTTCGGGAATCAAGGTACAGAACGCTTGGCGCAATGGTTAACCACCGAACTCGACAACTGCCAGGTCGTACCCGCTGGGGTTCGCTTAGGGGCACCACTGCAACGCCCCTCCAAGATCGTTTGCGTGGGACTCAACTACGCCCAACACGCCGCCGAAAGTGGGATGGCCGTACCCGAAGAACCCGTACTGTTTTTCAAAGCAACCAGTGCCATTTGTGGTCCCTACGATGATGTTTTCCTACCGCGCAACAGCAGCAAAACCGACTGGGAAGTAGAACTGGCCGTCGTCATTGGACAACGAGCTGCCTACGTAGAGGAAGCGGATGCCCTGCAACACGTAGCGGGCTACGTTTTACACAACGATTATTCGGAACGCGCTTTTCAACTCGAACAGGGCGGCCAGTGGGTCAAAGGCAAAAGCTGCGACACCTTCGCACCGCTCGGTCCTTTTTTAGCCACTCCTGACGAAATACCCGATCCGCACGATTTAGAACTGTGGCTAACCGTCAACGGAGCAGAAATGCAACGCAGTACGACCAATGATTTGGTCTTCGGCATTCCTTTTTTGGTCCATTACATCAGCCAGTATATGACGTTGTTACCGGGAGATGTGATCTCCACCGGTACGCCCTTCGGGGTCGGTTTGGGGTTGGACCCACCGCGTTATTTGCAAGCGGGAGACGTAGTGGAGCTGGGCATCACGGGCTTGGGTACGGCCCGGCAACTCATCAAAGCCTCGGTCTGATTATGCGTATTGATGCTCACCAACATTTCTGGATGTACCAAGCAGCGGAGTATCCGTGGATTAGTGACGATATGTCAACTTTAAAACTGGATTGGCTACCCGCCGATTTGCGAGGTTCGTTACGACAAGCGGGTTACGAAGCCTGCATAGCGGTGCAAGCCCGTCAGTCCTCAGCGGAGAATAGCTTCTTACTTTCCCTCGCCCACGCGCACGAGTGGATCGTCGGGGTCGTGGGTTGGATTGACTTAACATCTTCGTCGCTACCCGAGGAACTGGCCCAGTGGCGCGGCTATCCTAAGTTGAAAGGGTTTCGTCACATCTTACAAGACGAACCAGCACCCGACTTCATGCTGCGTGCCGCTTTTGTGGAGGGACTTCGCTACCTAGGACAGCAAGGCTACGCTTACGATATATTGGTATACGAAAGGCAGTTGCCACAAGTACTCCAACTGGTAGCGCAATGCCCCGAGCAGCCACTGATCCTTGATCATCTGGGTAAGCCCGAAATCGGGGAACGCCCCAGTCAGCGGTGGCAGGAAGCGATCCGTCAGTTGGCCCAGTATCCGCAAGTGTACTGCAAACTTTCCGGACTCGTGACGGAGGTGGTTGGAGGACAGTGGCGCACGGTTGACTTTCGACCGTATTTGGAAACTGTTTACGAAGCTTTCGGTCCCAAGCGGCTGCTCATCGGTTCGGATTGGCCCGTTTGCTTGTTAGCCGCAGCGGGTTATAGCGACGCACTGAGCGTAGTAGACCAATTTTTAAACCAGCTCTCTTCCTCCGAACAGGCGTGGATCAGGGGCGGAAATGCGGCTGCGGTGTACGGGATTAGTGTTGATGCTAGTGACGGATAAATGAGTTGCTACTGCTCTCGCGTGGGTTTACACAAAGCGTACGGAGGGCCACACGGAGGGCGCAGAGATGATACTAAAGAGACATTGCCAATGGAGCTTAATTTACAACAAAAGGTATTCGTCATCACGGGTGGAGCCAGTGGCATTGGCGCGGGTATCGCTCGTGCGCTAGCGGGCGAAGGGGCTATACCGGTACTACTGGGGCGCAACCGGGAAATGGGAGAAGCCCTCATCGCGGAACTGGGCGTTGGTACCCAAATCGTTTACGAATTAGACAGCATTGCTGCCTGCCGAGCAGCGGTACAAGAAATACTCGCTTTCCGTCCACGTATTGACGGTCTGGTTAATAATGCTGGGGCTAACGATGGCGTGGGGCTGCTCAACGGTAGTCCGGAAGCGTTTGAGTTGTCCTTGCGGAAGAACCTCTGCCATTACTATCACTTGACCCACCTACTCGTGCCCCAATTGCGCGCTCAGCGTGGGGTCATTCTTAATATTAGTTCCAAGACGGCGGTGACCGGACAAGGTGGCACCTCCGCCTACGCTGCTGCTAAAGGAGCGCAATTGGCACTGACGCGCGAATGGGCCGTGGAACTCCTGCCGTACCACATCCGGGTGAACGCCATTCTGCCCGCCGAAGTGATGACCCCTTTGTACCAAACTTGGCTACAATCTTTCCCCGATCCAGCAGCGCAACGCAAGGTCATTGAGCAAAACATTCCGCTCGCACAACGCATG
>JBCDIR010000015.1:0-12346 GCA_038748735.1 Bacteroidota bacterium
ATCGTGCTCACCAGAACGGCCACACTTACCAATGTCGCTCGTTAGGCTGAACCAGAACTGACCACTACCTTGCCAACCGAAGTCGTAGTCAAAGCTGTCATCATCACAGAAAGATACCGAAGCGTACTTCAAATCTACGGTACCACCGAAAAACTCGATACCATCGTCTGCATTTGAGATCACTTCGATGTATTCTAGCGTTGTACCAGAGCCAACACCACCAAGTGTCAAACCATTGATTTCGTTGTTGGAAGTCAATGCTTTACCGCCGTGGCGAATAGAAACGTAACGCATCGTACCGGAACTCTCAGTATCATTAGTACCACCGTATACCGTACGTGGTTCCTCTTCGATACCTTCAATACTAGCCGTACCGTCCGTAGTAGCTAAGGTTGCATTACCTAAGATAATGACACCACCCCATAAGCCACGGTCATCGTTTACGTCACGATCATTAGGATCGTTGACATCGTCGATTTCTGCGGTAAAAATGATGGGCATATCAGCCGTACCGTTAGCAAAAATCTGTGCTCCTTTGGTGATAATCAATGCTGAAGTGTTATCACCATTAGTTGGTGCGGACTTAGCCTTGATTACTACACCGGGCTCAATGGTCAACGTGCCACCTTCTTCTAGATATACTAGACCATCTAGTAGGTATTCCTGACCCGTTTCCCAGGTGTAATCGGTATTCGCTACCAAACTACCATCCGTAATAGTCGTCTGAGCAAATAACCCAACACTCGTCGTCAGCAGTAGCGCCGATAAAATGTAAAAAATTCTGTCCATTAGTTTTCAATGATTGGTTTGAAAATGATTTTGCAAAACTACCCGCTCTACCTTAACTCCAATTAAAGTCGACTTTAAGTTCCTGTCAACGTAAAATAAACTCAATGTTAAAATCGATTTGTTTTTATCGCCAAATAGCCTTTTCTCGCGCCTAAATCTCGTTACAACCCCCAAATAGCAGCAAAACGCTTAACAATCCGTTAATGTCACTAATTTGTAGACATGCTCTTCCACTGGTCATTTGGCAGACAAGTTGGCTGGAAAAGAAGGCATGTAAAACGACTTTCCTATCTTTACGTTGCTTTTCCAAAGACGCGTATCACGAGAGAAAATTACGGGCGGTGACGCTGGGGTGCGGGAAAAAATTCCTGGGTGTTAGCGTTGGCTTGAATGTTGGTAGTACGCACTTCGCTGCGCGGAGTTGTGGTGACACCTGCCTAGCGGCAGTTGTGGTTGTGCTCGCGGGGTCTCGGCTTCGCCATCGTTCTGGGTTTAGCACTCAATTGAAACACGCTAGAACAGCCCACGATCTCGGCTTAGCCGAGAGAGTACCACCACAATCCCGACCGCAGGTACGGGAGCGTACCACCGCGATCACGACCGCAGGTCGAGAGACCACCGCCACGAGACTGGCCGCAGGCCAGAAGAGTACATAATCCCACTAACATTCCAATGAAACACACACTACTAACGCTTTCCCTTTTGCTGATCGTCGCTTGGCTGAGCGCGCAAGTCATCCTCACGCCCCTCGGCGGACCGGAGACCATGGTCGCTTGTGGTGATGCGGAAACCTATTCCCTTTCCATCATCAATTCCGACAATACGGGCCACGGCAACGTCCTGCTGACCGCAGATATGCCTACCGGAATGGAGTACGTCCCTGGCTCATTGACGGGGATAGCCGAGGAGTTTAATCTGAGTAATATTTCGCAGCCCATTTTCCGTATCGTGGGCCTTCCCGCCACCTCCAGTTTTGAGATCAGCTTCCAAACGATCATCAATTGCGAGTTCGCCAACGAGCGGGGTATCCTTTACAGCACCACGATCAATGGCACGGAGGTGAACGCTACGGAACAACCGCTGGCTAACTTCTTCTTTCCCGAAGTAGCCATTACCGACTTTGATTTTCCGATCCTCAACCTCGCCGTGGGGGTAGATCGGCAGCGGGAGTTCACGGTGGTTCAGTCTACGAACGGTGCGCGTTTGGATTCCCTTTATTTTGTCAACACCTACGAAGCGGGTATGCAAACCGACGGGCCAGCGGGTAGCGTATTGGTCGGTAGCGGTACGGGCGTAGATACGTTTTTACTTGCGGGAGCAGCTCTACCCGGCGGCGACGGTTCCTTCGACGGGGGCGATACGCTGCGCTTGGTCGAGACCGTACGCTTGGTCAATTGTACGTCGGCCAACTCTACCGTACAACTGTTTTGGCAGTGCGGTCAGACCGTTTGCCAGGAATTTACCATTTCTTCCCTGCTAACGCAGGCTTCTGGTTCGCCCGATCTGCGGATTACCAACACGACCTTGCCGAACCAAACAGTGGCCAATAATCCGGCGCTGGTCGGCGGTGGCTTTTGTGATACGGTTGCGCTGGTGTACCGCTTGGAGAATCTCGGCGAGGAGGATGCCGATGGCGCGGGAGCGGTCTACGATCTCATTGTCGGGCTGGGGTTGAATTTCAACTTGTTTAGCAATTCCGTCCCCGCCGATAACGACGTTTTCCCCAACTGGGAAATTCAGGTCAGCATCAATGGTACACCCATCAATTTGGGCAATTTTCAACACCCCAACCCCAATCCACTACTGGGCTATAACATCAGCTTTGCGCAATTCGCTACGGACCCCGACGGTCCCGGCGGCCTCGACGACGTGGACGGCGACGGCTTTTTTGACGACCTGCCCATCGCTTCGCAGACGGAACTACTGGTCGAAATCATCTACGATCCCTACGCGACTGACGGCTGCGTGTACCTCAGTGGTTTTCCCTATAATGGTGGTTCGGAGACCATCCTACGTATGGGCTACCGCTACCAAGATCAGTGCAATGACGTGCGCTCCTACTGGTACAGTGTGGACGATCCGGGGGCGAACGTGGTGTCATTGTTTACCCACCGCCAAATCACCTACACGGTCGAGTTGGAAAACAGCAATCTATTCCCCGGCCAAACCACTAGCCTGGAGATCAAACCCGACGGTGCGTGGAACAGTCCGTGCGCGGCAACCGACTCCTTTTTACTGGAAGTCGTCTTACCCGACGGCCTCGTCGCTACGGGCAATGCCTTTGGGCCGGGCAACTTTGGCGGCATCGTACGACAGAGTGGCGATACCGTCTGGCTGGCCAGTAACGAGCGGGGTACTTTCGTCCAAAACTGGGGCTTAGATGTGATGATCGATTGTAGTGAAACTATTCAGGACACCACCATCAACCTCAGCTTCTTGTACTTTTGCGATCCCAACTGTGGGCCAATGAAGCGTACCAGTTGCACGGAAATCGTGATGGATTATATGCCGCAGTGCGAACCCTGCTTGGAAGGAATCGACACCCGCGCTTTCAACGCCCGCCGCCTCAATTACGGCTGGACCAACGCTGCCCATACCGAGCGCGTGGACCCCACCACTGACCCAACCATTAACACGGCGGCGGCCATCAACTTTGACTCAGTGGCGCTAGAACTGCAGGGCGTTTTCCGGGGCAATGGCCCTTTCGACGGACTTTCAGCCCGCATCCAACACCTGGGTATGGACCCCACTTTCGCCGACCCAACGCAGTCGCACTTTAACTTCGTTGGCAGTCAGCTGACCTACTTTGCAACCGACGGTACAATCATCACTTGTGACGAACCCAACCCATTGTTCACCCAGCAGTACTTCGCGGACGATAACGAACACGAACTCATTGTAAACATTGAACCCTTTTTTCAGCCGGGCGGCTGCTTGGAAAGCATTACGCGCAATACGGGTGACAGCTTAGTCTACACCTTATATACGATCATCAACGAGAATACCCCGCGCCGCGCCACGGCCATTCCCGACCTGACGGGGGAACTTTACCTTTTACAGAATGGCCAGGAAATCACCTGTTCCGCTTACCTCGCCCCTTTCGTTTTGGAGGAGGTCGTCCCCAACGCGAACTTGCTCTACACCACGCAAGAACACTACGGCTGTGAGGCCATTTACTTTGACAATAACTCCGTGGTCAATCCCGGCCACTTGTACGATGCCGACCAGTTTCCCAACGAAATTCGCTCCATCGTCGACGTGCAGCAGATACAGATTTTGCTGGAAGGCGACTGGGCCTACGAACCCGGCAGTAGTGATATTTTGGCCAACGGTTCTTTTGATGAAAATGACGTGGTTTCCGTCACGGCTCCTTTCGTTATCGAACCCATTGCCGATCCCGTGGTGACCTTCGACGGAGATTTCACTACCCTAACTTACGTCAACCCCGGCGACTGGCCAGCGGGGGATTTGGCCATCGGCGGCAGTAATCCGATCCATAACGTTCGCTTCTACGCTTCGCCCGGCTGCTCGGTACCCGAAAACGTGCCGTTCACGATGCGGATGCGGGCGGATATGATTCGGTATTTGAATTCCAGTCCCGAATTTAGGGATACCATTACCTCCACGCGGACGATCGCGGTGAAAACCATTTTGAAACCGACCGCGGAGTTCCTCCCTGCTTCCCCGCAAATCTACATCCCCGATTCGGACACGGTTACTTGGGACGTGATTATCAATAACAACACCAGCTACGGGGCGGTCGACAAATTGGTCCGCAACGCTTGGGTCGCCGTGGAAAGTTCGCCAGAAGTCAACGTCTACGAAATCCTGGACGTGACCGACCCTAACAACCCCGTCAATTTTCCATTACTCACTTACGATGGTGGCAATAGCTACTGGATACAAGCGGGGGACGTGGTTGAATTTTCCGCCCGTACCTTTCGGATAAACGGTACTTACATTGGTTGCGACCCACAAGAACTGGTGGCACGCATGGGCTATTCCTGTACCCTCTACCCCGAACCGGACCCGGCGGCGGGTTACCAACTGGCCGATACGCCGTTTATTTGCCCAACGGATACCTTACTGCTCAGTATCCGACCAACGGGCTTATCGCTCAGCGTAAATATTGAGGGGCCTCCCCTACCCGCTCCGCTCTGTGAATCGCTCACTTACCAAGCGACGGTGTCCAACTTTCAACTACCGACGGCTTACGAAAACGAGCTGAGTACGCTACTGCCACTGGGCGCCACGATAGTACCAGGTAGCAGCCGAATAGAGTTCCCCGCTGGTTCCGGCAACTGGCTTCCCCTGAACGACCCGCAAGATACGGGGACGAACGAATGGCGTTGGGATTTGATCAACGACCCCAACGGTTTGCTACAACTGCCCGGGGTGGACCAATCACCCAGTAATAGCTACCGCATCGCCTACGAGCTGAGCACGAGTTGCGGACTCAACGCGGGGCTGCGAATTGGCTTCCGCGTGGCGGGGGAGAACAGTTGCGGCGCCCGCGACGAGACCATCGCCTATTCCGAAAAGCTCATCGTAGAGGGGCTGCCGGGAATTACCAATACCTTTGCCCTAGCTGTTGACCCCGTAGAAAGCAACTTGCAAGCCTGTGACACGAGTACCATCAGCGGAAAAATCATCAATCTCGGTCCGCTTCCGACGACGGATTTTACTTACGCCATCATCAGTTTACCCGCCACTTTTGACCTAACGACTAACGGCGAAATTGATCCGTTCACGGAAAGTAGCGATCAACAGTTCAACAGCCGCCGCTTGCTCCAACTCAAACTACCGGAAGGCGTTCCCGTTAATGATTCCATCGTCTTTGACCTCAGCGTACAGGATGTCCGCACGGACTTACTGAGCTGCGATTCGACAGAAATCAGCTTGGCCATTGCGTTAGAAAATGACGTGGAATGTGCTACCGCCCCGGGTGGCATTTGTGAGGTACTTTACGTTCTTAATACGGATACGGTGAACGTAGTAGTAGAAAAAGATCGCTTCGATTTACAATTATTGGAACACACGTCCGTACCCAACGGCACGACGGGGGAAACCCTCACGACGGTAGTCGAACTCACCAACTTGGATGATCGCGTGGCGCGGACAGATTCAGTAATCTGGTTCGTCTATTCTGACCAAAATGCGAATGGCCTCATTGACCCCGCTACCGACATTAACCTGTTTACGAGTGCGTCCACGGCGCTGCAAATTCCGGCTAACGGCAGTTGGACCGACACCTTATTATATGATGCCCCCACGGAGGCGATCTGCAATTTGCTACTGGGTTACCAAACCACGGGCTTTTCGTGCCTGTGTGATACGGCACAAATCCTGGACCTGCCTACGCCCCTACTGGCCAATGCTGGACCGGATACAACGCTTTGCAGCGGAACCGACGCGCTGCTGGGAATCGACGAGCGCCAATTGGTGGGCTACGAATGGACGGTACTGACGGGCCCGAATACGGGTGTCCTAGCGCCTTTGGACGAAGCTAACGCTACTTTTAGCACGCAAAATTTTGGTACGGAAACCGCTATTTACCAATTGGAGCTGGCTACGAATCGCGGACCACTTTGCCGCTCGGCGGATACGGTTGTCATTACGGTACAGCCCCAGCTGCACCCCTTCGCTGACGTTACCAGCAATTATAACGGGCAGGACATCGCTTGCTTTGGTGGAAATAATGGAAGCGTTGCGGTCGGAGCGTTCCTGTCCACTGCTCCCCTGCAAATCAGCATCGACACATTTGCCCCCACGGGCAATACGGTTTTTACGGACCTCGCCGCTGGCACGTACACCTTTTCCATCGTAGATGCCAATGCTTGTACGGCGGATACTACGGCAACGCTCACGCAGCCCGATAGCCTGACGATTGCGCTCACAGAAAGCCCCATCAGCTGTGCAAACGCTAGTGACGGGGCCTTGCTCGCAACGGTGACGGGCGGCACACCGGGCTACGGTTACGCTTGGAACAGTTCACCCGCTAATACGGCTAATCTTACCAATCTTGCGACGGGTAATTACCAAGTGACGGCTACGGACCTGAACGGTTGTACAGTAGTATCAGATACCTTATTACTGGATGATCCACCGCCTTTCGGTTTTGTATTAACGACCGACTCGACCTCTTGTAGTTACAGCTTAGATGGCACCGCCACGCTCGACAGTTTGTCCGGTGGAGCATTACCGCTGGTCGTTAGTTGGGAAAACGGTTCCAGTGCGTTAACCAATGGCCAACTCGGCATCGGTCCGCACCAAGTCATCCTGACCGATCAGAACAACTGTGCCAACGTCATTGACTTTACTATACCGGGGCCGCTCCCCGTAGATTTTGCATTGTTATCACTGGAAAACGTCAGTTGCGCGGGGGATAACGACGGGACGCTACACATTGCTGGCACGGGCGGCACTGCACCCTACACATTTGCGTGGAACAACAACCTCAGCGGGGACTCGATCAGCTTGCTGCCGGCGGGTAACTACCAAGCTACGGTGACGGATGCCTACGGTTGTACGTTTGCTTCGCCGACTTACGCCCTGACCCAACCCGCTCCTTTACAGATCAATTTAGTGGAGCAACAAAACGTCCGCTGCTTTGGCGAAAACAACGGGCGATTAGCGACCCAAGCTCAGGGTGGCACTGCGCCCTACATCTTCAATTGGGAGCAGGGGGCCAATACGTCTTTTTTGAATGACTTGGCCGCAGCCAGCTACGAATTGACTTTGGTAGATGCGAAGAACTGCGAAACGAACCGCAATTTCACCATCACCCAACCTTTACCACTTACCGCTGATTTGAGGGTCATTCCACCGGCCTGTAACGGAGAAGACGGTCGCTTTACTTTCACAACCGAGGGAGGCACCCCTACTTATCGCTACTCCAGCGACGGCGGTACAACTTTTGGTAACAGCCCTAGCCTAGCCGCCGAACCGGGAGAATACGACTTAGTAGTTGAGGACGCTAACGGCTGCCAATTCGCGGAAAGCACCAGCATGTCCGAACCGCTGGCGATTTTGCTGGACGTACCCGAAGAGATTATCATCGATTACGGGGACTCTATTGACATTGTAGCACAAATTGCTAACGTGCGGGAAGATACCATTATAGAGTGGCTACCGCGACAAAACCAACTTTCTTGTTGGGATTGTCTAACCCCTACGCTTTACGCGGATGATACGCAGGTTTTTCGCTTGCGCGTAACGGATGGTTTGGGTTGTACTGCTGAACGGTTGATGCGCGTCATCGTGGAACGGCCGCGGCGCTTGTATATGCCCAATGCGTTTCATCCATTGGGGGATAATGGCAACGACATACTCTTTCCACAGACGGCCAACGAAGTGCGTCGTATTCTGCGTTTTGAGGTGTACAACCGTTGGGGCAGTCAGGTATTTGCCGCTCCGAGTGCTTTCCCCCCTAATGACCCGAGCTACGGCTGGAATGGAACACTAAATGGAAAAGAACTGCCACCGAATGTCTACGTTTATCTACTGGAAGTAGAGTATACGGACGGAGAAATTTTAATCGAAACGGGGGATGTCGTGCTCTTGCGATAATCCTTCCGTTTTGCGTTATCTTTGGGGTAAACGTAGTTCAAAATCGTATCCATGCGTTCATCAACTATCTCTTCGGCAACCTTAACCGCCCTCGCTCGCCAACTCGATGGCGAACTGCACCACAGTGACACGATGCGGGTGCTCTACGCCACCGATGCGTCCGTGTACCGAGAACTACCGCTGGCGGTAGCTATTCCTAAAACCGTAGCAGATTTGGAGCGGCTCATCCGATTTGCGGACACGCACGGGACGGCCCTGATTCCGCGTGCGGCGGGCACCTCCTTGGCCGGACAGGTCGTTGGTAACGGCATCGTGGTGGATATTTCCAAACACTTTAATCAGATATTGGAATTGAACGTGGAGGAGCGTTGGGTACGCGTACAGCCGGGCGTAGTACGGGATCAACTGAATGCTTTTTTGCGACCCCACGGCCTATTTTTTGGTCCCATTACCTCGACGGCCAACCGAGCGACCATCGGAGGAATGGTGGGCAATAACTCTTCGGGCACGACCTCCATTGTGTACGGCACGACGCGGGAGCACGTACTGGAAATCGAGGCGCTGCTGTCAGATGGTTCCGCCGTCACCTTCGGGGCATTGAGTCCAGACGCTTTCGCGGAAAAAACCCAACTGAACACCCTAGAAGGTCGTTTGTACCAACACATTGAGCAGGAGTTGCACCAAGCAGAACAGCAGGCTAATATTCGCCGGGAATTTCCAAAAGCCAGCATTCACCGTCGCAATACGGGCTACGCCGTGGATTATTTGTTGGAAACGAGCGTTTTTTCGGCTAAAGAAGCGGATTTCAATTTTTGCAAACTCCTCTGCGGTTCGGAGGGAACCCTGGCGTTTACCACCGAAATAAAGCTCCATTTAGACCCCGTCCAAGCCCCGTGCGATATAATCGTAGCCGCACATTTTGAGGACGTACTGGAGAGTCTGCGCGCGACCCAGCTAGCCATGCGCCACGCGCCGGACCAGTGCGAATTGATGGATAAAATCATCCTCGATTGTACCAAAGAAAACATTAAATACCGCAAAAACCGCTGGTTCTTGGAAGGAGATCCGGCGGCGATTCTGACCATCGAGTTTCGAGGAGCTACTTTGGCCGAAGCCACTCAAAAAGGAGAAGCTCTCATTGAAGACTTACGGGCCAACGGCATGGGCTACGCCTACCCCATCATTCCTCCCGAGCGAACCAAGCAAGTACGTGATCTGCGCAAAGCGGGACTGGGTCTACTGGCCAATATTCCTGGTGACAAAAAGGCGGTGGCCTGCATAGAAGATACGGCGGTGGCCATCGAAGACCTCGCTGACTACATCGAAGAAGTAGGCGAAATGATGGACGGCTTTGGCCAACAGCAGGTCGTTTACGCCCACGCCGGAGCGGGCGAATTGCACCTGCGTCCCATCCTGAATTTAAAAAAAGCGGAGGACGTCACCCAATTTCACGACATCAGCGAAGCCTCCGCGCGATTGGTCAAGCAGTACCAAGGCTCCCTCAGCGGCGAACACGGCGACGGACGACTACGCGCAGCTTTCATCCCCATCATGGTTGGCGAGGCCAACTACGAACTCTTCCGCCGCATCAAGCAAACGTGGGATCCGCAGCACATCTTCAATCCCAACAAAATTGTTGATGCGCCGCCGATGAATAGCTCGCTGCGCTACGAACCGGAGGCTCCTACACGTACTTTCGATACGGTTTTCGATTTCTCGAATACGCAGGGTATTCTGCGGGCCGCCGAAAAGTGCAACGGTTCCGGTGATTGTCGTAAACTGCCGCTCTCCGGCGGAACGATGTGCCCGAGCTACCAAGCCACCCGCAGCGAAAAGGACACCACCCGCGCCCGCGCCAATATCCTGCGGGAATTTCTAACCAAAAGTGAACGTGAAAACCCTTTTTCGCACGAAGAAATCAAAGAGGTGATGGACTTGTGCCTGTCCTGCAAAGGATGCACCTCAGAATGTCCCTCGAACGTGGACATATCGAGCATGAAAGCGGAGTTTTTGCACCAGTATTACCAAACGCACGGCGTACCGTTGCGCGCCCGCGCTTTTGCCTACATCGACGTACTCAACGGACTGGGTAGCTACGCACCCCGTCTGTATAACTTTATGTTAACCAACACATTACTAGCGGGCCTAGCTAAACGTGTACTCGGTGTTGCGCCCCAGCGATCACTCCCGACAATTCACCGTCAAAGTCTTCGGCAGTGGTACCAACGCCACTACCAATCACCCGCTAAGTCCAAGCAGCGTGTGCTGTTATTTTGTGACGAGTTCACCAACCGCAACGATACGGAAATTGGCATCAAAGGCATCAAATTACTCCGAGCACTCGGCTACGACGTACAGCTCGTCGAACATCCCGAAAGCGGACGGGCGGCGATCTCCAAAGGACTGCTGACCCGTGCTCAGCGTTTGGCCAATGAGAACGTAAAAGTCTTTAAAGATATAGTGAGTGAAGAGGTCCCGTTGCTGGGCATCGAGCCATCGGCCATCCTCAGTTTTCGAGATGAATACCCGCGGCTAGTGGAACCAGCACTGGTGCCAGCAGCTAAAAAGTTAGCGCAAAACGCACTACTCATCGACGAGTTCTTAGCTCGGGAAATTCGCGCTGACCACCTGACGGCTGCGGCATTCACGGACGCACCACAGCAGCTACACCTGCACGGCCATTGCCACCAAAAATCGTTAGGAGAATTAGAGGATACGGTCTGGTTATTGTCCTTGCCGGAAAACTACCACGTATCCGTCATTCCCTCGGGTTGCTGTGGCATGGCCGGTTCGTTTGGCTACGAAGCCGAGCACTTTGAGGTAAGCCAGCAAGTCGGAGAACTCGTGCTGTTTCCGGCGGTGCGTAAGGCAGCAAAAGAGGCATTGATCGTGGCCCCCGGCACCAGCTGTCGCCACCAAATTAGTGATGCTACGGAGCGACGGGCGTTGCATCCTGTAGAGGTATTGTGGGCAGCTTTGCGGTAACTTTCTACTTCCCTTTTGCAGGACCAAAAAAGACCTCCCGAGCACGTGGCCCCAAGAGGTCCAGACTAGAAATAAGAACAACACTAGGAATAGTTCTGGAGAGCGCGTTTTTAAACTAATTACTCCCGATTTTGCTGCAACCGAAATCTGGGCTAGCCTATTTTTAGCAATATATGGCAACATCGACCTTTTTAGGAGTGAGACTGTGTGAGTGCGGAAAACGATTGTGTGGATGGCCAGTTGTTTACGCTACCTTATTAAAATTCAAAACGCTGTGTTAACCTCCCATTCATGTGGTTCAAAGGAAGCAATACATTGCACATCATTTTGAGTAGTTAGCTTTAGTCTACAAAATGCCCTTATTCCGTACCTTCGCGCCAAATTGACTGACATGGCATCCACCTCCAAATACGAGCAGCGCGGCGTTTCGGCCACCAAGTCCGAAGTACACGCTGCCATTGAAGGACTTGACAAAGGATTGTACCCACTCGCATTTTGTAAAATTCTTCCCGATTTTGCGGCGGGTGATCAAGCATACTGCAACCTCATGCACGCAGATACGGCGGGAACCAAGCCCAGCTTGGCCTATTTGTACTGGAAAGAAACGGGAGATTTATCCGTCTGGGAGGGCATTGCGCAAGACGCCCTGGTGATGAATCTGGACGATATGGCCTGTGTGGGTTGCCTTGATAATATCACGGTTTCTTCGACGATCGGTCGCAACAAGCAGCTTATTCCGGGTGAGGTCATTAAGACCATCATTCAGTACACCCAGCGCTTCGCCGACGAGATGCGCGATTTGGGGGTCACGCTTCATTTGGCAGGCGGAGAAACAGCTGACGTAGGTGATATAGTTCGCACCATCGACGTAGGCTACACCGCCTTCGGACGCCTGAAGCGAAAGGATTTATTGGTCAACAACATCCAGGCAGGAGACGTCATTGTTGGACTGGCCAGTCACGGGCAAGCTAGCTACGAGACGGCTTACAACGGCGGCATGGGC
>JBCDIR010000016.1:0-12261 GCA_038748735.1 Bacteroidota bacterium
CAACGGGGCGTGCTGAAATTCGTCGCTTCGATAGCCGCGGCCAGCTCATCCTGAGCGGGCTGCATGAGGGGGGAGTGGAACGCACCGCCTACCACTAAGGTCACTACGCGCTTGGCACCCAAAGCCTGTAACTTTTCGCTGGCCTGCTGAATACCCGCGACCGAACCAGAAATAACCAACTGACCCGGTGTGTTGTAATTGGCTGGTACGACGATTTCGTCCACTTCGGCGCAAGCCCGTTCGACGACCTCGTCATCCAGGCCGAGGACGGCCGCCATCGTACTTTCCTGCAATTCACAGGCTTTTTGCATGGCCATGGCCCGTGCTTGTACCAGTCGGAGCGCTTCACCAAAAGACAAGGCCTCCGCCGCAACCAATGCCGAAAATTCGCCCAAACTGTGACCCGCTACGCCCTCGGGTTGGAAATCGGTTCCGGCCAAACGCGCCTTTACGATGGAGTGGACAAAGATCGCCGGCTGGGTGATTTTGGTGGCCTTCAGTTCCTCTTCCGTCCCGTTGAACATGACGTCCGATAAGCGGTAGCCGAGAATCTCGTTGGCTTCCTCAAACAGTGCTTTTGCTTGTTCATTATTGTCGTAGAGGTCCTGTCCCATGCCCGTGAATTGCGCACCCTGGCCCGGAAAAACGTATGCCTTCATAGTTGTTTACTTTTTTGCGGCGCAAAGGTAGTAAGTTGTCACTTAGCATTCAAATGACTGGGAAATTCGACTGGGGCAAACGCATCAAATTTAACTGTCCCAGAACACGTCAAAATGGGTGGCGGTGGCCCGAAAATGCACTGTTTGACCGGAGGGAGTTTGCATTTTCTAGCGTTTTTGCTTCCTTTTTTGGCAATGCAAAAAGGAAGAGCCCAGCCGGCTTGAGGCGAAAGTTAAGAATGTTGCTAGCATCTAAAGGAATTTGACTAAAAAACAAGGGTAAGGCATTTTGATGCGTTTGCCCTGGAAATTCGACTGGGTGATTTACCTTTAGGCATTGTAACCATTGAACTTGTTTAAAAACATCTTTAAATAACAGATCACTTACGTGCAATTTGAACCGACCCGTCCGTATTTTCCGCATTGGCAACAACTCAGCAAGGGTTACTGCTGTGGACAGGTGTACGCAGCGGGGCGGTGGCTGTCGGCAAAGGAGGTGGAGCAGCAATTGGAGCGGGTCACCGATCTAACCACCCTACGCGCTTGTTTGGCGGGTTGGAACGGCTTTTTTGCCCTCTACTGGGAAGGACCGAACGCTACCTACGCAGTGACCGATATTGCCCGCAGCATCCCCTTGTTTTGGCGCGTTGACGACGGTGAGGTGACCGTTCGGGACCAACTGTCGCCCCAAGGAAATACACCCACCCGCTGGTTTAGCGAAGCGGTACTAACGCAAACCGAGTTCGTACCCGGACACATGACTTTGGCTTTTGGTTGGCAACAATTGCAAGCGGGAGAAATACTCGAAATCCGCGACGGGCTGGTGTATCTGCACGAATGGTTTTCGCACCGTCGTCCGGCGGAGGTAGAGACGGACGAAGTTCGTCTGCAAGCGGAGTTCATTCAACTCATCAAGGCGCAAACCCAGCGACTGATCGACTGGGCAGCCGGACGCCCCATCGTCGTGCCGTTGAGTGGGGGCTACGATTCCCGCTATTTACTGGCGGCTTTGCGGCAAGCTAAGTATGACAACCTGCGGGCGTTTACCTACGGTCAAGCGGGCAGTTGGGAAGTTGAATTGGCCGAGAAAACCGCTGCTCAACTGGGCGTAGAATGGCGATTCGTAGCGTACAACAACCACCTACTGCGAGCGTTTTGGTCCGACGACTGGACAGCCTTCAGTGATTACGCAGGGAATTGTGTGACCATTCCACAGGAGCAAGATTACTTCGCGCTGCGCGCGCTGAGAGACGACGGCTGGTTAACCGAAGACAGCATCATTTGCCCCGGCTATTGTGGCGATTTTCAGGCGGGGAGCTATCTGCCAGGAACGTATTTCAAATTGCCCTGGCGGCAAGGTACGGCGGCGCTACAACGGTATTTGTACCACCAGTTTCAGCGTTATCCCGCGCGGGGAACTTACGAATTTTGGCAACCTATTTTGCCACAGCAAGTCGTACAGAACGAGCACGAAATCGTGAGCGAGCTGGAACACTGGGTGCTCCGCGAGTACGTCACCAAGTTCATTGTGAACGGTGTACGTGCCTACGAATGGGTCGGTTGCCAGTGGTACCTACCGCAGTGGGATCGTGCGTTTATCGAATTTTGGCAACGGGTACCCAATAGCTATCGGCAGGATATGCGACTGTACCGCCAGACCTTGCGCCAAGCGTACTTCGTACCACTCGGAATCGACTTTCCCGAAGACCGAGCGGGTGATGCGGTAAAACGAAATCCACTGGCTGCTGTACTGGGCGTAGCGACCAAAGCATTCCTTAAAGGAGCACTATTTGCTAACAATGCGCCTACGAATATCAACGGTTTGCACCAATTAGTACCCCAAATCCAGCAAAAATTAGGTTGGGAGACCATCGATACCAGTAAAACCCTCAACGAAATGATCGGACATTGGTATCTTAGCCGCCTGAAATCGCAGTTCACTTCCAACGATTCAACAACACTAACATGAGTTTTCGCAATATGAGTACCCTCTTCGCTTTGCTGACGCTTTTAAGCAGTTGTCAAATGGATACTATTCCTACCACTTACGCTTCTTACGATGATTACCCCGTTTACGAAGGGACCGATTTGGGACTGACTTACAGTCCGCTCGCCTCCGTATTCAAGGTCTGGTCACCCAGCGCGGAGGCGATGCGGCTCCATTTGTACGAAAAAGGAATCGGTGGCGAAGCGCTCCAGACTATTAACATGGAACGCGGCGAGCAGGGCGTCTGGGTAGCCGATGTCAAGGAATACCTAGAAGGAAAGTTCTACACTTTTCAGGCCAAGCACGACGGACAATGGAGTGACGAAGTGACGGACCCTTACGTGAAAGCGGTAGGTGTTAACGGACTCCGGGGGCAAGTCATCAACTTCAAGCGTACGGAACCCAAAAATTGGGTAGAACGCCCCCCACTGAATAATTTCAACGAAATCATCGTCTACGAACTGCACGTGCGCGATATGACGATTCATCCCTCGGCGGGTTCCTTTGCGCCGGGCAAATACGAAGGCTTGTACGATTCGGGGACGACCACGCCGGACGGTCAAACCAAGACGGGGCTGGAACACCTCAAAGAGTTGGGCATTACTCACGTACACCTCATTCCCGTTTATGATCACCGTTCGATTGACGAAACGCGCCTCGATTCTGCGCAGTACAACTGGGGCTACGACCCGCTCAATTATAATGTACCCGAGGGCAGTTACAGCGAGGATCCTTACGATGGTGTACGCCGGATTCAGGAGTTTAAGCAGATGGTCAACGTGTTTCACCAGAACGGCATCCGGGTGATTTTGGACGTGGTCTACAACCATACGGGCCAGACGGAAGAGTCGATTTTTAATCAATTGGTGCCAGGTTATTACTACCGCCAGCGGGCGGATGGCACTTTTTCGGACGCTAGTGCCTGCGGTAACGAGACGGCTTCTGAGCGCGCGATGTTCCGCAAGTTCATGCGGGAATCCATGCGCTACTGGACGGAGGAATACCACATGGATGGTTTTCGCGTAGACCTGATGGGCATCCACGATATTGCTACCATGAACGAAGTGGCGGCTGACCTGCACAGCATTGATCCAACGATTTTTATCTACGGTGAGGGTTGGAAAGCGGGGGACAGTCCATTGCCAGACGAACAACTGGCTTTGAAGGCCAACACGCCCCAACTCAAAGGAGTAGCGGCCTTCAGTGACGACATCCGGGACGGCATCAAAGGTCACGTTTTTACGCACGACGCCCGTGGCTTCGTTAGTGGTTTGGCGGAAGCCAAGGAAAGCGTGAAGTTTGGAATTGTCGCGGCTACGCAGCATCCACAAGTGGCTTACGATCAGATCAACTATTCCGACGCGCCCTGGGCACCGCAACCCGACCAGTGTATGACTTACGTCAGCTGCCACGATAATCATACCCTGTGGGACCGCCTGACGATCAGCCGCCCTAACGCTAGTGAGGCCGAAAAAATAGCCATGCATAAGCTGGCGGGTACCATTGTCTTAACCAGCCAAGGCGTGAGTTTTCTCCACGCGGGCGTTGACTTTCTACGCACCAAAGACGGCGTAGAGAACTCCTACAACTCGCCCGACTCTATCAATCAGATTGACTGGAACCGCAAGACTCAGTACCGAGAAGTTTTCGATTATTATCAAGGTCTGATCGCTTTGCGCAAAGCTCACCCCGCTTTTCGCATGACCCAAACGGAGGACATCCAAGCCAATTTAAAGTTTTTGGATTTGGAAGATCCACTCTTGGTGGGTTATACCCTAAACGGTGCCGCCGTCGGGGATAGCTGGGGTGAAATCAGGGTCGTTTTCAACGGTAGCGATACCGCTAAAACGATCGAACTACCCGAGGGGAACTGGCAGGTGGTAGCAGAAAAAGGCAAGATCAATATCAACGGATTGCGCGGTTTACAAGCGGGTAAATACGCACTGGCGCGCAATTCGGCGCTGATTTTGTGGAAGTAAAATCGTATCCTCAGAAGGATACGGTTAGGGTGTAGCTGAATTTATGGGTATGTGGTCTACTCGAGTTTGTTTTGGTTAAATTTTCACCCACCACAGTACCCCTTCTCCCACGACCCATAAGCCGTACCGCCCGGCAGCTAGGCTGCGGACATCCCACTGCCAATTGCCATTTCCATCGGTGGAAAAAGTGGTGTTCAAGACTCGTCCTTGTGCATCAATGAGGCGAATGGGCGGGGAAAGTGACGAAGGCAAAGGATGAAGGGCTTGTAAACGAATCACGTCCTGCGCAGGGTTGGGGAATAACAACCAATTCTCGCGGAGCACGGCCCGTTGCGTTGCTGTGAGTAGGTAACTCGTCGTGACTACGCAGCCGTTGGCGTCGGTGATTTGCAGGTCATAAGTAGCGGACGGTAGGGAAGTGATACTGGTCGTCGTATCTCCCGTCGACCACAAATAGGCGTAGGGGGGGAGTCCACCCATAACCTGCCCCGTGAGGCTATCGGCACCCGTGGGTAGGTTGAGTATTTGTACGTCAATGAGTGGAGGATCGGGTAGATTAAAGGTGTAACTTTGTTCACAACCGACCGCGTCCGTCACCTCAACTAAATAAGTAGCGGCGGTCAGCATAGTTGCGTTGGGTCCCAGTAGTGTCGGGATAAGCGTCCCGTCCCGTCGCCAGCGGAAGGTGTAGGCAGGCGTGCCGCCCGTCGTGCTGGTTAAGATACTGCCATCACTATCGCCGTGTCAGTCCAAAAAATCAATCGTGGCCGTCAGGCTAATGGAGGTAGCGGGTTCGGTGACCGGGAAGCCCGTAAAAATAGCGACGCAAGTATCCGCGTCCGTGACGGTAAGATCGTACACCCCCGCTGCCAAGTTGACTAGGTCTTGGGTTTGAGGCCCGCTACTCCACTGGTAGGTGTAAGGCGCGCGCCCTCCCTGGATGCTGACGTCGATGGCCCCCGTAGTCGCATTCCGGCACAGTACATTGGTAATACTGCTGTCCATTAAGGCAATCAAGCTATTGACTGAAACAACGTTGGAATCCAGGTAATTAGCTTGGCAACCGTTGGCGTCGGTCACCAGCAACTCGTAGCGTCCTTCCGTAATGAATAGGAGGTCTTCTTGGTTGCCCACCGGATTGCCCAGAGCGTCTTGCCAGTCGTAGGTATACGCACCCGTGCCGCCCTGCACACTGACGTAGATCGCCCCGTCCGCGCCGCCAAAGCAATTGACCACGTCAAAGCTATCCCGCTGAATGGTGATTTGTGGCGGTTGCTGTCCATTAATAATAGACGATTCTACTTCGCAATCCGTCTTCAAGTCCGTGACGGTAAGGCTGTAATTCAGATCGTACGTAATGCCGCTGACTTGCAGGAAATTCGTATCCGTTTCTTCGATATAAGTAGGCGTAAAGTGGTACCGCAGTTCGTCACTACCGCCGCTCGTATAAGCCGTCATCACGGCGTCCGAACCACCGAAGCAGCTGACCTGATCTACGACGAAGCTGTCCAGTACCAGGGGGGCAATTCGTTCCTGCACCTTGACCGTGCCAAAGACCCTAGAACAACCCGCCGCGTCCGTCACCGTCAGGAAGTAGTCACCCGGCAGCGGGTCGACGAGCGTCGGATTGGTGGAACCGTCCGTCCACTGGTAGGCGTAGGGAGCTTGTCCGCCCGTCACGTTGCTCACCAATAAATCGGGATCGTTGGGGTCGCACACATTGCCCGGTGAGAGACTGGCGGTGACTTGCAAGGCTGGCGGGTCCTGGAACTGGAAAATAGTATCAACTACACAGCCGCGTGCGTCCGTGACAATCAAGCGGTGATCGCCCGCTGGAAGTTGGAAGATACTGCTGGTCATGTTATTTGCTCCGACCCAATTGTAACTATACGGTGACGTACCACCTGCCGCCGCCGTCTCCAAGTAGGCGTTAGCATCACCTGCGCAGGCCAATTCGCCCCGGTCAATGACATTCAGCACCAATGGATCCGGATAGGCAAGCTGAAAAGTATCAGAAATGAACGTGCAACCGATGGCGTCGGTCACGGTGTACTGATAATCGCCCGGACCCAGGAAGAGTTGATCGACGTGTTGGGTACCATCCGGCCAGAAGAACTGAAAAGGCGGTTGCCCCTGCTGCAAAAGCGTTTGGTCGATGATACCATCGTCAATGCCGAAGCACGAAGGGGGAGAAACTGTCGATTGGATGTCGAATACTTGCGGTGCCGTGACCTCAATGAGCGTATCCGCTACGCAGCCGCGCCCGTCGGTCACGGTGAGGGCGTAAGTACCCACGGGAAGACCGTTGCGGTTGGCACCAAGGAAACTGTCCCCCCACTGATAGGACTGCGGAGCTTGACCACTAGCCGCCACACTGATCGCCCCGTCGGTGAGGCCAACGCAGGTAGGATCTGTGATGGTAAGATTAAGCAGCAGGTCAGATTGGGGCAAAAGATTTATGCTGATCGTATCACTGATGCAGTTATTGGCATCGCGGGCGTAAACGGTGTAGTCGCCAACGGGAAGCTGACTCCGAACGGGGCTGTTGCCGACGAAGCCATCGTTCCACTCGTAGCTGTACGGACCATTGCCACCCACTAGAGAGAGCGTAATTTCCCCCGTACTATCCCCCCGGCAGACGGGAGAAAGGGTGTCCATTAAGCTCAAAGCGAGTGGGGTAGGGGCGGTGATGCCAAAACTTCCCACGGTCGTACACTGGTTGAAATCGGTGACGGTGACGGGGTAGCTTCCTGCCGCTAGGTTAGTTTGCAGCGGTGAATTAGTACCATTGTCCCAGTTGTACTGGTAGGGGAGGGTGCCGCCCGTTCCCGTTACTTGTAAGATACCGTCTTCTTCTCCCGCGCAGGAGATGTCTCGGCGGTCGTCGATGACAACGCTGAGGGGCGGCGGTCCGCTCAGGAGGAAATTATCGGACAACGTACAACCACCCGCGTCGGTAATGGTCAAGGGGTAAAGGCCCGGCGTTAGATTCGTGATGCTGGGGCTGATGTTGCCCCCTCCCCAATCGTAACCGTAGGGACTTAGCCCGCCAAAAACATTAGCGGAAAGCGAGCCGTCCGCCAAATTGGAGCAGGTGGGCGGAACGGGAGACCACACTAGTGCCAAGGCTTCGGGACCTTCCAAATCGAACGCCTCTACGGTTGTACAGCCACCGTTAGAGATGGTGACGCTATAATTTCCAGCGGCCAGATTACTGGCACAAGCGCTGGTCTGGCTATCGGACCACAGGTAGCTGATGACTCCGGTACCGCCCGTTACGTCGAGGCAAATTTCGCCATCACTGGTATCGTGACAGGAGGGAGGTGTGATAGTAGCATCTCCCACTTGGAAGCCGGGGCCTTGGATCCGTAAATTTCGCAACGATACTTCGCAACCTTCGGCAGAATTATCGGTGAGGGTGATGCGGTAGGCGTTTTGCGACAAGCCGGTAAGTCGAATCGTATCCAGCACGCCACTACCGCTGCCCGTGCTACCCGCTTCGTTTTCCCAAACGTAGCTGAAGGGCGCTAAGCCGTTGAGTGGCACTACGATGATTTCCCCATCGGAGCCATTGCAGGTACTGACATCCTGGGTGAAAAAGCGTAGCGAATCAATGCTGTTGGTGGTCATTACCAAAGCCGAATCCACGCCGGTACAGCCTAAGCTATCCGTCACGGACAACTGATAAGCCGTCAAGTCGCCGGGCGTCATACTCGCCTGGATCGGGGCAAAGGTAGAGGTGCGTCCGTCAAACCAGTTGAAACTGTAACTACCGACCCCGCCCGTTGCCGAGGCAAAAAGCGTATCGTGGAGCGAACGACAGAGCGAGAACGAATCCGCCGGAAGAAAGCTGATGCTGGGCACCGCGCGGTCCGCGATTTGAAAAGAATCTACGTCCGTGCAGCCAAAAGGACTTTCTATTTGATAAAAGTAGGTAGAATCCGGGGTGGGAAAAACGGCCGTGTTGATCTGGTTGCCCACGTTGGGGGGTAGGCTGCGGTGAAACGTTAATTGTCCACCGGTAAAGCGAGTATCCTGAATGTTTAGACTACCTAGGTCCAGGCTGTCTCCGGGGCAAATGGCGGGTACCCCAACGATCTGGCCGTCGGGTCGGGGGCGGGATAACACGGTGGCTTGCCCCAAAACGGGATTACTACAAACAAAATTCGTCACCTCCACAAAAAAGGTGTCCAGACGGTCAAAAGGGGTTGTATTGGCCGCAATGACGGGCTGAAAAGGACTCCCAACCCCGATAATACCCGTAGAACGGTTAATGTCTTCGTACCAAAACAGTTGAAAACCGGGAGGCGCCACAGCGGTTAAGGTGGCTAGGTCGCCGGAGCAAATGGTATCGCTACCAGTCACGGGTGGCGGCAAAATGACATCGTCATCGGTGAGGGCTGCGTTACAGTTTTCGTCGATGCCGTTACAGGCAATTTCTGGGGCACCGGGGTAGACCGTCGAACGGGTATCGTCACAATCTTGATTGTTGAAAACAAAACCGGGCGGAGGAGCGGCCAGACAGGTCAGCGTTCCCGGTGTGAGCGCACCGAAGCCGTCATTATCCGCGTCGGTGTAAAGTCGATTGGTGGGATAACCCAGGACCGTAGAGCCGTGGAATCGCAGCTCGTCCACCGCTAGGTCACCGAAAATACCGTTGCCTTTAACGCCAATGAGTCGCAGTTGTAGGTTGGCACCATTGGCGAAGCTACCGAGGCTAACGTAGGCTTTTCGCCAATCTAATCCTTGTTGCCCACTGCGTTGCCAAACGGTTTGCCAGTTCTGCCCACCGTCGTCACTGGCTTCTACCCGGAGGCTGCCGACCTGGGTACCTTTCATATGGTAGTTGAATGAAAAGTGGCAACTATCCCGACCCATTTTGTCGAGTACTACACAGGCGCTGTGCAGGATGGCTTCCGAACCCGCCGGACATTGAAAACCGTTTGCTTCTAGGTAAACGTACTTGCCCCCACCTGTAATATCGTCATCGGGGCCCGTCCCAAAAGTAGTGGGCGTCGAACCACTGTACACAATCCAGTCGAGTTCGTCCGTGGCAATATTGCGCCAGTCCCCCGTAAGGTCACAGTCAAAAGTGCAAACGGGGGCGCAGTTGACTTCGTTATCAAAATGAGTGCGAGCGGTCACAGGGCCAGGGTTGCAACCCGTGCGGAAGGAAACGACACAACTATTGCTCGAATAGCTGCCGTTCAGCGGGCAAGAGCGCCGCAGATACGCATCGTAGGCCGTGTCTTCTGCTAGGCCACTGATGGTGCTGGGGGGACAATTGACCGTGAAGATGGTTCCGCCAATGCCGGGCGTAGCATGGGTGCCGGGGGTGAAGCCCGGCGGGCCTACTTCAATGATTGCCGGGCCGCAGATGTCAGTCGGTTCGTAGGCAAAAGTAACTTCCGTAGAGTCTTGCGCCAGTACCACCAATTCCTGTACGGGTAAACAGCTAAGGGGAGCAAATACCAGTTCGACGTACTGCAGGATGCCCACATCGTCCGCTAGATCGTCGCAAATGAGGAGTTCCCAATTGCCGTTAGGATTGGTGATGCTGTCGTTGAAGAGGTAAAAGTCATCCAATGCACGGTAGGGACCAGCCACGAAGGGTGCCACGCCCGCTGCGATGGAGGTACAAGCCGCTAGCTCAAGTTCTAGCGCACCGCTGCACGCCACCAAGCTGGTATCGCCAAAATTGTCACCATTCCCCCCAACGTTTCCCAGCAACTGTGCCGTGACACCACCGGGTGAGCGGAGGGCAAAATTCAAATCGCTGACCCAGGGATGTTCAACCAGTAGCCGCACGGATTGTAGGTATACGTCCACCCCCAGTTGAGTACCCGGTGCCCCAACGACCTGAACGGCAAATACGTCAGGATTATAGAAATTGGAGTTCTCGGGACAATTGTTATCGCTCAACGGAAGATGGAGTGGACAAGCGCTCGGATTAGTGAGCGGTATACTGCTCTGAGCAGTAATTGGAATAGACAGTGCCGAAAGCAGACACCAAAGTAGACAATGTGTGTACGCTGGATAGTTCACTTGGGATGATGTTTTAGGGTCGGGTAACGCTGACTTCGGGCTTACAAACAGAGACTACGAGTTACGCTCGGTAAGGCAAATTTAAGGAATCTTGGCAGAAACATCAGGCATCACAAATTATGATTTCCTCAAAAGTTTAATGAACTTGTTCAATAATATCTGCGATAGGCAAAAATCAGCAATTTTGGCGCTAATTGAGGGACGCACGGAGGCTGATAGCAGCGCTATCAAGGCGAGTACGGTACGAAAAGTAGCGACAAAAGGGCGATTTTGGGCATTGTAAGATGTTTTTAAACAAGTTTAATGACTTATTCACATCTTTGGCGTCTCAAATCGAAAACCACCTTAATTATGCGTTATTCCTTACTTCTCTTGTCAGTATTGACTTTGCTCACTTTTTCCTGCGATGGTCCTCAAGAACCGGAAATTACCGGTTTCAAGAACGTTCGCACGACTAAAGTTACCAAGAATGAAATTGTAATTGTTGCCGATTTGGTAGGATTCAACCCCAACCCAGTTGGCGGTACGGTATCGGACACGGATGTTATAGTAACGGTTAACGGGGTCGAAACGGCTGCTGTCGTACAAGATAAAGATGCAGAAATTGCTGCTGACGGAGAATTTATGATTCCGTTAGTGTGTTCGGTTTCACCGGAACGTCTGTTCAAAGAAGACCGCAACGGCCTGATTGGCGGACTCCTCAACGCGGCCCTCAACCGCAAGGTAGATGTCGAATACCAAGGGGAACTAAAGTTAAAAGTGGCGGGTATCACCTTTGAGGAACCCATCGACTACAAAGAGGAGATCAAGATCAAGTAACTTGCTTTTTCCACCACTCCGTTAAGGCTTCTTTCACCACTTTATGCTCGCCCACGTAACCGATTTCCGTAAAGGAAAGTCCACTCGTAGCGATAATCTGCCGCATCATTGCTAAACGCTCCGGTGTGACGAACGGGTCTTGATCGCCAAAGGCACAGAACAGTTCTTTATCGGCAAAATAGTCGTGCTGAGGGGAATAATCCAAGTCTTCGGGTAACTGCCCGGCCCAGAGCATCAGGCGGTGAAACCGGGGTAGCGAGCGCATGATCCAACGGACTTGTGTAGCGGTACCCTGGCTGAAGCCCAAGAGGTTAATTTGCACGTCGGGATGGCATTTGGCCACGTGGTAGGCGTACAATTGATCCAACATGTTGCTGTAATCCACAATTTCGTCCAGCCGATCTTCGCGCGTCATCCAACTGGCGACGACCGGGCCGTCAAAGCCTCCCCAGTAAAAGCGGGATAAGCCTTCGGGCGCAATGACGAAGGTGGTATCGTCCAGGATGGGTAGAAAACGTCGGATGAACGTCTTGGCCAACTGCCCGTAGCCGTGTGTCACGATCCAGAGCTGACGAACGTGAGGACCGAGTTGCCCGAGGGTAGCGTAGCGCGCCGTGCGCGTAACGGGTAGCGTATGTAGTTGTGGGTTGGACACCAGCGTTAGTTTTTTTATTGAAAATCAAATAACAAAGCGAAGCGCTAAATAGATTAGTTGATACCAAGCGTACAGGCTAACTTTCGTATCATTGCCCACAGAAAACGAGTGGATTTA
>JBCDIR010000017.1:0-12001 GCA_038748735.1 Bacteroidota bacterium
GTTGGTCGTCACAAAGCCATTACCATCATTGAAATTGTATTCGTAAGGCGGCAAACCATTATTGATCGCAATCACGATCGTCCCGTCGCTGAAACCGAAACAAGACGGCGGCGTGATGGTCTGTACGGTGGGGTCTAGCAGCAGTTGTAATTCCCTGACGGGCAAAACTTGGGTGAAAACGCAGTTGTTCGCATCGCGTACGGTCACGGTATAGTCTCCTTGCGGAATATCCGTCAAAAAGTTATCGGGACCAAAGCCGGTGTTCTGCCAGTTGTACTCGTAAGGGGGCGTACCGCCTTCGACCACCAAGGTCACGGCACCATCGGTACCACCATCACAAGTGGGCATCATTACCAGCGTGTCAAAAGTGAAAGGCGGCGGACTGTCCACCACGAAGCTGAACTCCGCTTCGCAGGTCGCCTCGTCAATGACGGTCACCGTGTAGGTGCCGGGTTCCAAATCGCTGATGTCTTGCGTAGTAGCCGCGTTGCTCCAGGTATAGCCGTACGGCCCAAAATCGCTCATGACCGTAAAGTCAATGGCCCCGTCCGTACTATCCGGACAGTCTACGTCGCTGACCACGGCCTCGCCCGCAAAGTGACTATCGCAGCACACCACTTCCGTCGTCAGGTCAACATGGGTGACAATGCAGCCGCGTTCCGTAGTAATTTCCAGTACCACGGGCTTCGCACCGGGTGTATTGTAGCTCACTTGGTGCGGACCGATGCCCGACGCACTGCCGGGTGAGGCTCCTTCCCCGAAGGTCCAGTCGTATTGTTCAATCACCCCCACGAACGAGGAGGCATCCGTGAAGGTCAGGGTTTCACCTACGCAACTAACCGGAGGAGAAACGTCAAAATTCGCCACGGGTCCTAAAAATGTACCCGTTCCCGGACTCTGGTCAAACTCAATGGAGAACCCCGCACCCGATTGACTAAAATTATTGATCACCAGCGCATACGCTCGCCCCACTTCCATGTCAATGGCACGGGCAAAGTTGTTATCCGTTGGCTGGCAACCGCAGTCTTCCGAATCATCCGGGTCATTCAAGCTCAGGCCCGTAGCGCCCGTACAGGGTGCCCATTCGTCGAGCGGAGCACCCACGTTTTCCCCCGAGGCCATGCAGCGTAAGTCGATACGGCCCGAGCAGTCGTCGATACCGTTAGGTAATTCAAAAATGACGAAATCCAGGTCGTCGCTTGGGTTGTTTGGCGTTAGGGTAAAAGCCAGCGGTCCTGGGTCATCGCAGACCCATTTATACCCGGTGCTGCTCGATTCGTCAAAGTTGCAGGTAGGACCGTTACAGCTCACGTCACCAATTTCGTTCGGAATAGCCCCCACTCCCTCAACAGCCTCCACCGAAAAGGCCGAACGGTCACATAGCAATACGGCCGTCGGGCAGTCGCCGTCGGGTTCCGGTACTTCGTTGTAATTATTCACACACAGCTGAAAGGTACCCGTTTGGTCAAAGCGCGCACTGACCCGTAAGTAATACGTCGTCCCCAGGCTGAGCCCCGATTCAATGAAAGAAGCAAAATTATCGTTAAAGGCATCCGAGTCACAGGCGAGTAGGGTTAAATTGCCACACTCACCACCGTACAGCGCCACCTGCGGCGAATTGAGCGTGCCACCGTCGATCGATCCCGTATTACCAGATACATTAATACTAGCATTGGGCCCCTGGGCTACAAAGCTGAACCACACGTCAAAAGCGGTCGTATTGTTAGGGAAACACTGCGGACTAGGATCCGCCGATTCCGTCGCGTTAATGCTCGTAAACGCATCCGCACCTGAGCACCAACCGGTCACGTTGTTCAATGGAATGGCGTTCACACATTCGTCATTACTAGGTTGAGCAAAAACAAATTGAGCGCTGCACAGGAGTAGAAAAACAAAGAAAGTCCTCATCATAGTAAATTGGTATTGCCTTCTCCAGCATAGACCCCGTCTAGCGGTCCAGTGGTTGGCAAGGGTGTATTTCTAACGAACCAGCAAGGTACGTTTATGGTTCGCCTGTACTTAATTTAACCCCTTTTGGCCAGTTCTTGACGGAAATGGCGAGGGCTTAACGTTTTTTTAGGTTTTTTGGGGCCTGCCCGCTACACGCGTGCCGCTACGTTGCGCAGTTCGCTCTTCGCTCAGCCCTGCGGGCTGTCCCCGCAAAGCGTGGCCACTGCTCCACATCGCATAGGCCGGGGCGTCTCGTGCCCGCAGTAGAGACGCACCGCTTGGCAGGTAAGGACGCATTGCAACCCGCCCGACTGCACTGCACAAAAAAGTAATACCCACACTACTGGACATAGTCTTCTTTTGAGAGAATCAGACCGGCGGCCACGCTGTGGCGCGGTACATGTTCCAAATACTTTCAATAAGCAGATTGCTCCCCTGGAGCATTTTGTTCTTCCTATCCAGTAGTAGGATAGATTCAGCCCGAAACACTTCAGTGTATTGTTTTTCAAATATTTACGCCTAACAAGTCAATAAACCCACCCCGTAAGACAGGAAGACAAAGCTACCCCGGCGGGGTAAGCTGTCTATTGCTGAAGGTCAGCAAAAATGACCTGCGCCCCAGCGGGGCCGCCAGTACAATTACTTGATTCCGTATCCATGTCCAGTAATATAAGTAATCCCTTATCTTAGCGGATCATGAAATCAGGCTCCCGCAAATCTCTCCCCGACTGCAAAGTCTTCGGCATCCGCCACCACGGACCGGGTTCCGCCCGGCGGCTATGGACGGCCTTGGAACAGTACCAGCCGGACTGCGTCGTAGTTGAGTTCCCAGCGGATGCGGAGACCGAATTGCGCCAAGCCACCCGCCTCGTCCTGGAGCCACCCGTCGCGCTGGTGTTGTATAGCCAAGCGGACTTACAACAAGCCTACTACTATCCCTTTGCCCGCTTTTCTCCCGAGTGGCAGGCCATCCAGTGGGCCGCCCAGAACGAGGCGGAAATCATTGCCATGGACTTGCCCATTAGCCACCAAATGGCGCGGCGACAGCAACCGCAATTGCAAATCAAAACCCAGCCTACAACCTCCCCCAGTCTCTACCGCGACCCCCTCGGCGAAGCTGCCCGGATAGCGGGTTACGAGGACCGCGAACAGTGGTGGGACATCACCTTCGAGCAAGAACAGGATGACTTCGCCCTCTTCGCCGCCATCAACGAGCTGATTCGAGAATTGCGCACGGGCCACCAGGACAGCCCCGAAATACTGCTGCGCGAAGCGTACATGCGTAAGGTCCTCCGGAAAGCACTGAAGAGCGACGCCGCGCGCATTGCCGTCGTTTGCGGTGCGTGGCATAGCCCGGCCCTGGAAGAAGTAGCCCGTTACAAAGCCAGCGCCGACCAAAAGCTCCTCAAAGGCTTGCCCAAAGCTAAAGTCAAAGCTGCTTGGATTCCGTGGAGTTACCCCCGCCTGGCCAAAGAAAGCGGTTACGGCGCGGGCGTGCAGTCCCCCGCTTGGTACGAACTCCGCTTCGACTACCCCGGCGAAGCCGCTATCCACTGGATGGTAGCCGCCGCCCAACTGTTGCGTAAAGAAGGCCTCGACGCCTCGCCCGCTCACGCCCAGGAGGCCGTGCGCCTAGCACGTACGCTGGCGTTATTGCGTGGGCAACGTATCCCCAATTTAGCGGACCTCCGCGCGGCAGCGGAAAGTACCCTCTGCGAAGGAGCCAAAGAACGCCTAGCACTCATCCAGGCCCGTTTGGAGTTGGGCGACAAAGTAGGTAAAGTACCAGAAAATGCCAGCGTCGTACCCCTTCAGAAGGACCTGACGCAGCTCCTCAAAACCAGCCGCTTGAACAAGTACTGGGGCGCTATTGGCGAACGCTGGGTCAAATCAACCAAGGCCAATCCACGCGGCGGCATTGACCTGCGCGAACCGACGGACTTGCTCAAAAGTCAGCTCTTGCACCAACTGCAAATCCTGGATCTGCCCTGGGGCGAACGCGGGGAAACGAGCGCCAACGCCCTTGGCGCATTCCGTGAATTTTGGTTACTAGACTGGCAACCCGAATTCAGCCTCTCCATCCTCGAAGCGGCCATGTGGGGCAATACCGTGGCCGAAGCCGCCGACAAAAAACTACGCCAGCAAGCCGCCGACGCTAGTATTGGCACCCTGGCTCAGGCCATTATGCTAGGTCTCCGCAGCCAGCTTCCCGCCGCCGTACAGCAGCTCACCGAGCGTCTTCGCGACCGTTCTGCCCTCACCCGCGATGTGCAGGAGTTACTGGCCGGTTTGCCCACCATCATCCGCATCATTCAGTACGGCGATGCCCGCAAGACGGACGTGACCGCCCTGGCCCTCCTCATCGAAGAACTGACGCCGCGCCTCGCTGCGGCCCTCCCCGCCAACGCCACACAGATTGATGAGGAGGCGGCGCAGTTGCTGCGTAATGACCTACTCGCTACCCACCGGGGGTTGTGCCAGTTGGACTTGCCGCTATTGGATACCCACTGGTGGCCCGCCCTGCGCAAATTGGCCGACTTGCCGGGTATCGCGCCGCTACTGCAAGGCTTGGCCGTACGCCTGCTACTGGACCGCGAAAAGCTAACGGTCGAAGACTGTGGCCGCCGCTTGGACTACGCCCTTTCGGCGGGGAATCCACCCCTAGAAGTAGCCAACTGGCTGGCGGGTTTCCTGAATGGTTCGGGCTTGTTGTTGGTACACCACCCGGCCCTTTTTCAGTTGGTCAATGACTGGGTAGAACGGCTGGATATGGAGGAGTTGGAGGGTATTCTGCCGCTGTTGCGGCGTACGTTTGCCCGCTTTAGTCCGGGGGAGCGCCAGCAATTACTTACCCTGGTACGCCGTAAAATGCAGCCGGTTGCTACTAGTAGTACCGACGCTGCTACCGATGCCGTAACGGATGCTTTCGTTCCCTCCTTGGCGGAGGAGATTCTGGCGGGGGTGCGGGAGTGGGGGTGATATTTATTGATCTATTCCACCTTCACCGCTAAGAACTGATCAGAGATGCGGGAGTTTGTGGCACGTTCGTAAATATCAAAATTGATAGTTAGGTTTTTGTGTTCTTCATCTAAAAAGCCGAATCCTTGGGGGATGGGACAGTCATCATTAACGGTAATGCCATAACTAGGAAGCACTATGTGCCGATGAAAAACGCCTATGCGCAGTGGAAAGACGTTTCCTGTTCGCGTACACTCATTAGGAAAATTGGTTAACTCGTACCATGAATTACTCCCTTCCTGCAATCGAACCTCTACCTCAAAAGTATCTGCCGGATTGGAAGTACGGTAGCCCCGGTAAGTACCGATGATAGCGCATTCTGCCACCGGAATAATAGTAATCACCTTAGCAATAGAGTCCATTTTTTGCGCTTCGGTGAGGCACTCGTCCGTATGCACGAAAAAACTGCGATCATCCGCTACTAGGCTCACAGTGATATTACCACTAATGCCATCATCGAAAAGAATACGCTGATAAGCGCCCTCAAATACTTGCGGGTCATTTTCAAGTCGCCAGCGGTGAACCCGTGTGTTAGTGTCTAAGGCTTGGAACTCTATGTAACTACCATCGCGGAAGGTATCTAAAGGAAAGATGCCAGGGTTTTCATCCGTTTGGAAGTTATAACCTACTATGAAATCAGTACTTACCGCGCTTGCGCCTGCGCACGCGTCATCGTCGTCACAACTGCTGAATAGTAGACCACTGGATAGTAAGAGTAGGCTGAGTACCAAATGATAGGTTGGATACCTAGAGACTGGAGCATTCATCACTGTTTTAACATTTATCAGGGAGAGCAAATTACTGTTTAAAATAGGGTAGTTTAGACTAAAAGTCAATATAACCCCAAAAAAGTAAGTCCGCACACCATCGCTCGGAATGGTGTACGGACCTATTCGTAACCAAAAAATGCGTGATGCCCGACCCCACACGCCACCCGTTGGTAGCACACGGAGCACAGGCACCACACTTAGCGAACCAATAAAATTTCGCCCTGCTGCACCAAGTCGCGTTGTTGGCCGCAGATATTTACGTTAGCTTCCAAGCGCCAGACGTAGACGCCCGTTTTGGCCTCGCGCCCGCGGATAGTACCTCGCCAGCGGTCATCGCCATTGGCGGCGTCGAAGACCATGGAACCCCAGCGGTCGAACACCTGAAAGTCAAGCGCCTGAATATTGACGTACGGGCTGGGGAAGAGCTGAAACTCGTCATTGCGGCCATCGTTATTCGGCGAGAAGACGTTAGGAACGTAGATCAAGTCATTTTCGACTAGGAACTCGGATTCGACCTCGACCGAAAGCTGCTGCTGCTCGCAGGCGTTGCTAACGCTCAGGATATAACTCCCCGGCTGGCTGACGGAGCGGTTCAGCGTACTAGCGCCGTCATTCCAACTGTAAACCAACTGGTTGAAATCGCCACTAATAACGTTGGGTGTCAACTGAATACTGCTGCTATCACAGGGAACCAGGACAGGGCTAGCCAAGTCTACCACGAGGCTAGGAAGTGCGGCGATATTGACAGTCTCTGCGTACTGGCAACCGTTGTCGTCTTCAATCGTCAAGTCATAATCGCCTGGGGCTAGTGTGGTGAAAATACCCGTCGCTTGGAAGGGATTTCCGTCCAGTGCGTACACCAATGGTCCCTGGGTAGTGCCGGGCGTGACCGTCAGGCTACCCGAGTCGCCATTGGGACAACTAGCGAGGGCTTCTACGCTGTAATCCACACTAGAAGTGGCCACAATTTGGAGTTGTACCACCGAGTCGCAGCCGGAACTATTCGTGAACGTAAACAACTGGTCCGTTCCCGGCCCGTAAGACTGACCGTCGTAGTTGAAAGTCTCGCCAGCGCAGAGTTCAACCCCCAACACTTCGCTAGAAGTCGGAAGGGCCGCAACGGTGAAATTGAAAGTAGAATCACAGCCGAGCGCGTTGCTCAAGTTGACCGTTGTGGCCGTACCCACGGGGTACTGCTGCCCCGCCAGCTCGAAGACTTCGTCCGGACAAATACTCATAGTAAAGGTGGTGTCAAACGAACAATCTGGAACGAGGAGCCAGTCGAGCAAAACTTCTTGGTCACAGCCCGTAAAGGTCGTATCTACGGAGGGAACCAAGGGCGTCCAGTTTTCGGGCACGCTTAGGGTGTCGATGGCTACGGTATAGTCCGCCTCCGGCACGTCGACAAAGCCGTAGTTGCCGTTTATTGGCGTCGTTACGGTCCCCACACTACCGTTCGGATTGTCCAGCAAAACGGTGATGCCTCCCGCCAGACTATCCGCCGGGTCAATGACTTGGTTGTCGTTCAGATCGTAGTACACCAAACCTTGAATGGTGCCGAAACCGGGCAGCAGATCAATGGTCAGCGGTTCGGTCGTTTGGGTACAGCCGTTAACGTCCTCCATCTCCAGGGTATAGCTGCCGCTCTGGGTGATAATGAGTTCGCCTACGGTGCCGTCGGGTGCGGGAATCAGCGTACCGTCCTGGTACCACTGGTAACTGACAACGTTGGGGATGGTCGGCAGACACAGGGTATCGGGCGCGCAGCGCGTATGGCAACCGCTGGGCACGAGGCTGATGTCTGGTCCCGCCAGGATTTCTACCGTCTCACTTTCGGCCCGACAACCCGTACTGTTGATGGCCGTCACGTAATATTCTGCCGCCTCGTCCGTGGTGATGGACGGGCCAACGTCACCATTGCTCCAAATGTAGATGAGGCTACCCTGTGGGTTGGACACGGAGAGGGTCGTGGCCGTTCCCGCGCACAAACTCCCTCCTGCCGAGGCGATTACGGGTATCGCTGGGCTGGGGTTCACCTCTACGGTAAAGGTTTCTTCCGCACTACAATTCGTTACGGTATTGGTCACCGTCAGGCTAATGACGTGCGTACCCGCAGCGAGTTGATTGCCACGAGCTTCGCTGAACTCCGTATTGGTATCCATATCCCCCGTTGACCAGTTGTAGGCATAATCCGTTTGCTGCTCTGTTTCTAGGAAAATATCTTCCCCTTCGCAGATGGTGATCGTTTCGTAAACGTAATTTTCGGGTTGGCCAAAATCATCGTAAGTAACCGAGCGGATGGGAGATTGCGGGGCGGGAATAATATCCACTAATACGGCATCCGGCACGTAGGTACAGCCCTCGGCACTGGTAAGCGTCACGCTGTACGCCTCGGCAGTATTGACGGTAATCGCAGCGGTACCTTCCTCGTTGGACCAGGTCCACTGGGTCACCTCCGCAGTTGGAGCATTGAGGGTCAAGTTGTCCCCCTCGCAGAGCGTGCTCACGCCCGGTGGGTCAATTTGTCCGGCTAGGGTGTTGGCCGTAATGTCAATGTTGCGGGTGAAGCTGTTGCTACAACCGTAAACACTCGTAGCATCCAAGGAAACGGTATAAGTACCGACGCTGGCGTATTCGTGAAAACTCTCGAAAAGTGTGGAGGTATTCGCATCACCGGAGGTCGGGTCGCCAAAGTTCCAACTCACGTCGGAAACGGTCGCTTCTACGTTCGCCACGAAGGGAACGGTCGTCAATTCACAAGTAATATCCGGCTCGGCAAATTCCGTAAAGGGCAGTGGGAAGATGCTGACGGTTTCGGTCACCGTAGCGGTGCAGCCATTGGCCGTCGTAACGGTTAACGTCACTTGATAATCGCCATCACTAGAAAAAGTGTGCAGTGGATCTTTATCCGTGGTCGTGTTCGCCCCCGAAGCGGGGTCCCCGAAGTCCCAGTCCCAAGCGACAATGCTGGTCAACTCCAGAAAAGTAGACAAGTCGTAAAACTGTACGGGCAGTCCCGGACAAACGCCGTCGTAATCAAAATCAGCTACGGCGTAAACGGTATCGGGTATAATGGTCCGGCACAGCACTTGTCCCCCCATACCGTCGTCGTACAGTGCGCCCATGAGCACGCGGTAGAAGCCGGGTTTGGTAAATTCGTGACTGACGTTGATACCGTTGGCCGAATTGTTAGCGCCGCTATCGGGATCGTCGAAGTTCCAAAAAACGGTACTGGCGTCAGCGCCCGCCGCTAGGGCTGTATAGGCACGGTTGTCACAAGAGCCGTTCTCCATCAGGGTGAAACTGTGGCTAGGGTTGGGGCAACCTGCTCCGGCTGCGTCACAACGAATGTCCGTACAGTTGGACTGAACTTCGATGGTGTTCGAGGCGAACGTACAACCGTTTTCGTCCACGATCTCTACGTAGTAATTACCAAAGGTAGTGGCGGTATAGCTCGTTCCGGTCTCACCGGGTAGCGCGCTGCCGTCTTGGTACCACTGGTAGGTGTAACCATCTTCCGTATTAACGGCGTACATGCGCGTGAAGGGAGACAAGTTGCAAAACAGACTAAAGTCCGGCGTACTGATGCTGATGTTGGAACTGGGGTATTCGTAAATTTGGAAGGTGGTCATCCCCACGCAGCCGAGGTCGTCCGTTACTTCGAGGCGATAGTAACCGCCGCCGAGGTCGGGCGTAGCGATAGTAGCAATTTCGTTACCGGCTTCGTCCTGCCAGGAATAACCTGCGTAAGTAAGGACCGTAGAAACAGTTTGGGTTACTCCCAGACAGAGTGCTGCGGGGGCGTTCACTACGGGTAGGGGCGGCGCGTTGACTACTACGGCAAAGGTCTCCGTCTGACCGCAAATATTCAGCGAAACGGTGGCCGGACCGGGGCTGTGCCAAAGCACTTCAATCGTTTCCGCCGTAGGGTCTTCGGCAATGGTTCCCGCACTGGCCGGCAGGACGGACCATTCGTAATACACGTCCCCCGTTTGATCACTGGTGTAGGCGGCGAGTTGATCCACGCAGACTTGGTCATCGCCCGCAATGACAAAACCACTGACCGGACCAATGTTGGCGGTAGTTGGTGCGGACTCGCAAAATAGGGGCGGCGTCAAGCGGGTTACGCTCAGCGTGTAGGGACCAGTAGCGGCCCATTCTACGGCGATGGTTGCCCCCTCGCGTTCGCTGGTGTTGCCACCATTGTCAATACGCCAGCGGTAGCGTTCACCATCCACGGGGTCCGCAACGGCGTAGGTGTAGGCAATGCCAGGACAAATGTCCGTTTGGCCGTCAATGGCGGTCACGGCAGCGGGTTCAGGAAGAACGGTTATTGTCAAAGTAGCGTTGAGCAAACAAAAATCGAGCGGGTTGCTGGGAACGGCCACGAGGGTGTATTCGCCGGGAGCGAAAGCCCAGTCAATGTCAATATTATCACTCGGGGCGCTGCTGTTAAAAACAACGGTATTGGCACCGTCGAGAATACTGTAATTGGCGGGAAAACCTACACTGGTTTGGGTGTTATTTACTGCATAATTGACCGTCGAATTTTCACAAACTTCAATCTCCCCCGTCAGGAAAAACTCGGGCAGGATGCGTACGTCCAGGCTGGCGCTCCCCCCGCATTCGAGGTAGCAATTACTGTAATCGACGCTCACGGGCTGGCTCTCGTTAGGAATGAACCCGTCGAACCACTCCACGACAATAGTCGGCGTCCCCTGACCGGAAACGATCGTTCCGAAGGAGCCAACGGACCAGTTGAAACTCGTGCCCTCAAAAGGCGGTACGCTGTAAGTCGATTCGTCACCGGGGCAGACGCGCTCGGGACCCTCCATGGTGGCGGAGGCCGAAACAATCGGCACTTGTAAATAGGCCGCTGCGGTACAAGCACTCAGATCGGGACAACCACTGGTTTCGAGCGTGATCTCGCCGATTGGTCCGGCACCCCACTGGATAGTGATAAAATCGTCACTACTACTCCCGCCGTCGAGGACGGTACCGTTACTGCTGATGTCCCAGCCGTAGCTGCTACACCCGGTATTGGCCGTGTAGGTCACTGAAGTACCTTCGCAAATGGTACCTACGCAGTCGATGAAAGGCGTTTCGTTACCTTCTACGATGACCGTTACGCGGCTCGTGTCCGTACACTCACAACTGGTGCCGGTGATGAGTTGGACTTCGTAGTTGCCCGCGCCGTTGAAGATGTGTGTCGGGTTAGCGTTGGACGAACCGCCGCCGTCGCCGAAGTCCCAAAGGTAGCTCTCCGCATCCGTAGTTTCGGCGAAGAAGAAAACGGCTTGGCCTTCGCAGACTTCGACCACGCCGTTAGCATTGGGAGGGGGCTGGGTGGTGAAACCCGCCTCCGGGGAAGGAATGATGTCGAAACAAAAATCGATGGTACCTACTTCAAAACACTGACTGTTGGTGAAAAAGTTGAACGTAGCGCGTCCGCTTCCCGTAGGTCCCCACGTGATTTCAATACCGTTGGGTATGGAAGTAGCAGTACCCCCTACTACGGACCAATCGCCCTGATCGCCCGTTAAGGTGAAGATTTCTCCCGAAGAGGTATACACAAAGATTTGATCAAGGAGGATGGTGGAAGTGGAGCCACTGCAAACCTCTCGGCAATCCGACTGAAAATTGGGAAAGGTAAGCGCAATACTGTCTTGTTCGCAGGCGGATAGGTAAGCGCCGTAGGCCTCTCCAACCAATTCGTTTTCAAAGCCGACGAAAAAATAAAATTCTCCACTGGCCACAACGTTACCGTCGGTACTGGCGGTCACGACGATTTGATAATCCCAGCCGGGTTCAAAATCAATGCCGTTAGGTACGCAATTGCCAACGGGCGAATACCCTTCCGTCGTCGTGGACCAATAGGGAATTTCGTTGAGTCCACCTTGGTAGAAATCCCATTGATAAGTAAAGTTGTCACTCGTCGGGAATTCAATGAACCATTCCCCACATTCAAAGGGGCAGAGAAATTCGGGTCCAAAAATGAAGACTTCTTCTTGAGCATCCAGGCGGGGTAGCAACCAAAAGGTAGTGAGTAGTAGTGCTATACTAAGACGGTAGATCATGGTACGGAATTGGGTTAATTCGTAAATAAAAATGTAGATGGTTTACTGCTGACCGCGCTTACGTACGGGCAGTAAAAAGTTAGGTCGTACGGCGGTACAACTTTAATTTCTCATTCCAAAACGTATAATCTTTGACTAGAAAACCAGGAGGAGAATACCCTCCTTTCCCTACCAAGACCCGGCAAA
>JBCDIR010000018.1:0-11960 GCA_038748735.1 Bacteroidota bacterium
GGCTAGTGCTCCGTTACGAGCAACAAGCGGCGGCCCATTACGGTGAGAAATACATTCAGCATCCGGCAGTAGAATTGCTCAATACGATGCTGAACGACTGGCAGCGCCCCGGGCGGAATCAGCTCAAAGGTTTTTACGATTATCCCGATACGGGCCAACGTCATTTGTGGTCTGGACTAGCGGCGCAGTGGCCAGCGCAGCGCGACGGTTACGAGCGGGAAGAACTACAAGAACGGCTGCTTTTTGTGCAGGTGATCGAAGCACTTTGGTGTATGCAGGAAAAGATTATCGAGTCGGCGGCGGAGGCGAATTTAGGAAGTATTTACGGTTGGGGTTTTCCGCGTCAGACGGGGGGCGTCATTCGTTTTATTCACGACTACGGTGCGGATAATTTCATTGCGCGCGCCCAAGTGTACCAGCAACATCACGGTCAGCGGTTCCGTATACCCAAAGTACTACGGGAGATTTTGGCGCAGCCCATTTTCCGTTCGGCGAAGGCGGCGGTGGAGTAGGGGCGATCTCAGCTTTCTGCTTGGCGCAAGAGCGTTTTCAGTTCACCGAAGGAGAGGTGAATATTGACGATATTACCGTACGCATCCAGCCGTATCCCGTAGGGCGTGCGTGCGTGGCAGTTAATCACTTCGCAGGTCAGACTACTGACGAGGTAATGATCAAGCGAAGAAGCGTTTTCTTGCAGAAAAGTCCGTAGTTGCTCGGGTTGATCCAACATATTGAGCGGGGTGACGTGAAAACGCTCATGCGTTTTTTGGCCTAACTGCTGGGCGAGTACCTCCCCTCCATCCGCGTAGTTCCAGACCAACAAGATTTGCTCTTTATCAACGGGACCGTGGGATAAATCTAGGGATTCGTCCACCCCTGCCACCGTTCGCACGGGCAGGTTATTCATCCGGGTACGCAAGGAGGCCGTGATCGCTTCGGGGGGAACCCGTTCCCAGGGGACTAGGTTGAGGGTTTTTCCGTTTCCCGTTTCGTCGTCTAGCAGGAAGAAGTGGCGGTCCACTTGGATAATCGTCTTGCTGCGCTGTACCCCCACGTGACTTTCCGTCAGATGGATGGGAATAGCTGGTTGCCCGTAAATAGAGAGTAGCACTATGTCGTTATTCGGCTCGTTGTAGCGGCCATCCTGGTTACTGTCGATGAGTCCAATGCGGAAGCGGGTCTGTCGGTACTGCACGTCCGCCGCGCGCGTACTGACTTTCCAAACGCCATTGTCGTAAATGACGGTTTCGTCGGGCGAGAGTTTGATGTTACCATCCTGGTGATAGCTGTTGGTAATGCGTTGATCTAGTTTGAGCGTGATATGCTGATGGTCTTGCTGGCAAGCAAAACAACCGAAGACGAGGAGGAGAAATAGTAAGTTGGGGTATTTCATCAGATCAGCGGGTTTGGTACAAACAATATCTTGATAAAAATCCTTTTTAAGTACAAACGCCGCTGCATTCACATTTCGTTTGCAAGCTCTTTACATAGTTGTTAATCTTATACCCATCAAATGGAAAATATTCAATTCGAGATCATCGGTCAAATTGGTAAAATTCAATTAAACCGATCCGAAAAATACAACAGCTTCACCCGTGCGTTGGCGTTGGAACTACAGTCGGCGCTCAAAGCATGCCAAGCTAAGGAGGACATTCGAGCCGTATACCTGACGGGTATGGGCAAAGCCTTCTGTGCCGGACAGGACATCGGTGAGGTGGTAGCCGAAGACGGGCCGAGTCTCTCGAAAATTCTCCTAGAACACCTCAATCCGGTCGTGCGGCTCATTCGTGAGCTGGACAAACCCGTCGTGGCGGCAGTTAACGGCGTAGCGGCGGGTGCCGGGGCCAGTATCGCTATTGCTTGCGACCTGACGGTGGCTACTACTTCCGCCAGTTTCATTCAGGCCTTCAGTAAAATCGGCCTGGTACCGGACAGCGGTGGTACGTACTTTTTACCCCGCTTGGTGGGGATGCAGCGGGCGGCGGGCTACATGTTCCTCGGCGAGAAGGTAAGCGCAACCGAGGCGGCTCGGGTCGGGATGATTTACCGAGCCATTGCGGACGAAGATTTCGCGGCGGAGTCCTGGGCCTTGGCCGAACGCTTGGCGCAAATGCCTACCCGTGCCTTGGCCCTGACGAAGCGGGCCTTGAATCAGTCGTTGGTCAATGACTTGGAAAAACAATTGGTACTCGAAGAACATTTACAATCTTCGGCGGGGGAAACGGCCGACCACCAGGAAGGGATGCAGGCGTTTTTGGAAAAACGGAAAGCCGTATTCACGGGCAAGTAAAAGTTACGTAGAGAAGACTTATTTTTCTTGCGGGTTCTACTTGGATAGATTTACCTTTGCGATCATCACGATTAGTTGAACTATGCAGTACAAAGAAAATATCCTCGCTACCATTGGTAATACGCCACTGGTGCGCCTCCATAAAGTCATCGAAGACATTCCGGCCACGGTTTTGATGAAGGTGGAAACCTTCAATCCGGGCCACTCCATCAAAGATCGGATGGCGCTCAAAATGCTGGAAGATGCCGAGCAAGACGGTCGTCTTCAGCCCGGCGGTACCATCATCGAGTGTACGTCGGGTAATACGGGTATGGGCCTCGCCATTGCGGGTTGTGTAAAGGGGTATCGCTCCGTCTTTACGACGAGTGATAAGCAATCGAAGGAAAAGATTGACTTACTAAAAGCCCTTGGTGCGGAGGTGATCGTTTGTCCCACCAACGTCGAACCGGACGATCCGCGTTCGTACTATTCCGTGGCGGAACGCCTGAGCAAGGAGATTCCCAACAGCTTTTGGTTCAACCAGTATGATAACCTCTCCAATCGCTTGGCGCATTACGAGTCTACTGGCCCCGAAATCTGGGCGCAAACCGAGGGTAAAGTCACTCACATGATTGTGGGAGTAGGCACGGGTGGCACCATTTCGGGTACGGGCCGCTACCTCAAAGAAAAAAACCCCGACGTAAAAATCTGGGGGGTGGATACCTACGGTTCCGTCTTCAAAAAATACCACGAAACGGGGGTCTTCGACGAAAAGGAAATCTATCCCTACATCACGGAAGGTATCGGTGAGGACATCCTACCCAAAAACGTTGATTTTGATATCATCGACCACTTCGAAAAAGTAACGGACAAGGACGGCGCGGTGATGGCCCGCCGCTTGGCGCGCGAAGAAGGTATACTGCTGGGTTACTCAGCGGGTTCGGCGATGGCGGGTTTGCTGCAACTCAAAGATCAACTCACTAAGGACGATGTCGTCGTCGTCGTCATTCACGACCACGGTAGTCGCTACATCGGCAAAATCTACAACGACGACTGGATGCGTGAGCGCGGCTTCCTCGACGAAGAACTCCGCGTCAAGGACCTCATCCGCGGCCAAAAAGCGGAAGACTTCATCACGATGCAGTCTGATCATACCGTACGTCAAGCTTTCCAGCTGATGAAAGACCACGATATTTCTCAGCTGCCCGTTACGCAAGACGAGGAAATCGTTGGTGGCTTGCGCGAAAGCGAGGTACTTTCGTTCTTGTTGGAGAATCCGCTTCACAACGGCGAAAAACCCATTTCCGACATCATGGGCGATGCCTTCCCCGTGGTCACTCCGGATACGCCCATCAGTCAACTGCGGACGTACTTGAACAAAAAAATTCCGGCGGTGGTGACGCGCTCACAAGCGGGGGCTTGGCACATTGTTACGCAGTACGATATTTTGCGGGCGGTGTAGGTAGGGGATAGGTGTTTTAGGTTTAGGAGAAATCTTACATTTGTTGACCTTAGCTGGGAAGGTTTCCGTGACGACGAGAAGTCGAACCAGATTTGGCTCCTAATTCACCTAATCACCGTAACAAATATGTACACTCGGATTCTAATTTTAGTACTCCTATTTGCACAAATAGGAACTGCTCAACAACCTGACTGGCAAAATCCGCTACAGTATCAGACCGCAAAGCTGAAAGCACATAGTACGTTTTATAGCTTTCCAACGCCCGCGGCCGCATTGTCCGGCACGCGTGAGGATTCGCCCTGGTTCAAGTCACTCAATGGGACCTGGGACTTTCATTTTGTGGCCAATGCTACGGAGGTACCGCAGGGCTTCACCACCGACGAACAACTCAAATGGCAACCCATCACGGTGCCCGGCAACTGGGAATTACAAGGCTTTGGTAAAGCCATCTACACCAACTGGGATTATCCGTTCGAACCCGTCAACCCGCCCTATATTCCTACGGACAAAACCGCAGATCAACACCGATCTAATCCAGTTGGCATCTACCGGCGCAGCTTTGAGCTTCCGCAGCAGTGGGAAGCGCGTCGCGTGATTATTCACTTCGGGGGCGTCAGCTCCGCTTTTTACCTGTGGGTCAACGGGCAGCGGGTGGGCTACAGTCAGGGAAGTCGCTTACCCGCCGAGTTTGACCTAACGCCTTATTTGCAAAGTGGCGAAAATACCATTCACGCCGAGGTCTACCGCTGGTCGGATGGCAGTTACCTTGAAGATCAGGATCACTGGCGCTTGAGTGGTCTGCACCGGGAGGTGTACCTGCACGCTCGCCCGACGACACACCTGGAGGACTTTTTTGTCAAAGTAGACTTGAACGCGGCTTACGACACGGCTTATTTGCAAATTGAACCCCGTTTTCACGCGAACAACTTAGTAGACCTGGACGATAAAGTCCTGCGCTGTCAACTGTACGATGCTGCCGGGACCTCCGTTTGGGCGCAAGCCCCTGCTATTGAGCTAAGAGCGTACAGCGAGTTTTACGAACGCAAACGTTACCAACCGCCCTACGGAGAACGAATTATCACCCAACTACGGGATACGATTCCGAACCCCAAGCTGTGGAGCGCCGAGCACCCGTACCGTTATCGTCTAGTTGTGAGTTTAGAAGAATCAGACGGTACACCCGTGGAGGCAACGGCCATTGACATCGGTTTACGCGAGATCAAGTGGGGAGCGGCCGGATTGAAAATCAACGGGCAGTCCGTCAAACTCTACGGGGTCAACCGGCATGACCATCACGCCCGTGGGGGCAAGGCAGTTCCCTACGCCGCCATGGAGCGCGACGTGCAGTTGATGAAGCAATTCAACCTCAACGCGGTGCGCACTTCCCACTACCCCAATGACCCTCGCTTTTACGAACTGTGTGACCGCTACGGGCTGTACGTCCTAGACGAGGCGAATATCGAAACCCACAAGCTGGCGGGCGCACTGTCGCGCTATTCCGACTGGAGTGGGGCTATGTTGGAACGGGGTATCCGCATGGTAGAACGGGATAAAAACCATCCGTCCATCATCGGTTGGTCGCTGGGTAACGAAGCGGGTAGCGGACCCAATCACGCCGCTTTAGCCGCCTGGATCAAGCGCTACGATCCGCGCCGTTTCCTACACAACGAAGGGGCTTCTTACTGGCAAGGTACGAAGTCGGTAGACGAAGACTATCCCGACGTACGTAGCCGCATGTATTTCCCAATTTCCGAAATGGAGACGCTGCTGCACAGTGATGACCTCCGCCCGCTGATGTACAACGAATACGCCCACTCGATGGGGAATTCGACGGGGCATTTGTACAAGTTTGCCGAATTGTTCCGTAGCCATCCCCGCATGATCGGCGGCTTTATCTGGGACTGGATGGACCAGGGCTTGGCTTTGGAAACACCCGCAGGCCAGCGCTACTACGGTTACGGTGGAGACTTCGGTGAAACCTATCACGATGGCAATTTCTGTATGAACGGTTTACTGTTCGCCGACCAAAGTCCACAACCCGCGCTGTGGGAAGTCAAGAAAGTGTTCCAAGCCGTGGATTTCCACTACCAGGATAATCGTTTACAAATAGACAACCGCTACAACTTTACCGATTTAGATCACTTTGACTTGGTTTGGACGCTACAAGCGGACGGCGAAACGGTAGCGGAAGACCGGATTAGTGCGCTGTCCGCCACTGCTCCGGGCGCATCATTGACCATCGCTTTACCCCTGGAATTGACGTCGACCACGGCGGACTACTGGCTCACGGTCAGTCTGCGGACTAAAGATTCAACGGCCTGGGCTGCTGCCGACTTTGAGGTGGCTTGGGGGCAGTTTCATCTGCAAAACCATTCGGTACAAACGGTGTCGTCAGCGGGAGCACTTCGGGTGGTAGAAACGCCGGAATCCATTGAGGTAAGTGGGGCTGATTTCAAATTGGAAGTGAGTAAAGCGCACGGACTCCTTACCAAATATGTTTACCAAAAGCAAGCGCTGCTGCTGACGGCTTTACAGCCCAATTACTGGCGCGCACCTACGGATAATGACCTTGCGGCTGGCCTGAACCGCAGCATGCAAGCCTGGCAAACAACCAACCCGACGGCTAGAGTAATGGCACTAACCCCAATCGAAAAAAATGGCTTAGTGACCATCGAAGTGCAACGAAGTATTCTGGACGGCCAAGCACAGGAGTACCTCCAGTACCGCATCAACGGCGCGGGGGAAATCGGGGTGCGTTTTCGGTTGGAAGCGGATTCAACACTGCCTAATTTGCCTCGGGTGGGAATGCAGTGGCGCGGGCCCGCAACTTGGCAAACGGTGGACTATTACGGAAAGGGTCCGCACGAGACCTACCAAGATCGACAACTGGGGGCGAAGGTCGGACGTTACCGGCAATCGCTACAAGATTTTGGTACGTCCTACGCGCGTCCGCAGGAGCACGGGAACCACATGGGCATCCGGGCCATTCAGTTTCGGGCTACTACTGGTCCGGGTGTACAATTTCGGGGCCAGACGCTGAACGTCAGTGCTTATCCTTACTCCATTGCTGCCCTAGCTGCCGCTAAGCATACGTCCGATTTACCACAACAAGGCCCCGTGACCATCAATATCGACGCAATGCAAATGGGAGTAGGCGGAGACAATACGTGGAGCAAAGCCGCCGCCCCGCATCCGGAGCACCAACTGCAAGCGGGTAATTATCAACTGTATTTTATAGTGTCTCCTTTGTGAGCTGTTGTGTAACAAATCGCAGAAAGTTGTCAACCATTACGGCGAAGCCGTTCCAGCCAAGATGGTCCGAAGTGCCATCTTACCACCACGATCCCGACCATCGGTCGGGAGGAGTACTACCCTGCGTAATGGTAATTATTTCGATAATGCTTTTTTGTATTCAAAGCTGCCGCAACAAGGACTATCCCAAATTTTCTTAGTTTAGTCAGATGAAAACCAGCCGAATTACCCTCATTGACGCACTGCGCGGTTTTGCCCTGGCGGGCGTTGCGCTCGTACATTTTACGGAACAGTACGTGGCGGGGCCTCCGCCTCCTGGCTTTATGGAAGGGATCAATGGCCCGATTGATGAAGTGGTACAAGGTATCATTTTTGTGCTTTTTCAGGGTAAGTTTTTCGGTCTCTTTTCCTTACTCTTTGGCATTAGCTTTGCTATTCAGATGGATTCGGCAGCGCAGCGGGGTGCGGATTTTTCGGGGCGATTTTTGTGGCGGGCAGTGTTCTTGTTTGGTATCGGTTACGCGCACCAGTGTTTTTACCGAGGCGATATTTTGACCATTTACGCGCTACTGGTACCGTTCTTGATTCCGTTTCACAGGCTGGATAAAAAGTGGGTACTTCTAGCCGCAGGGATTTGTTTTTTGAGCGTGCCACGATTCGTAGCTTACGCGATTTGGCAAGGAGAAAGCGTGTTTGGTTTACCCAAGAACATGATGGAAAGCGCGCTAGAACAAGCCTATTTTATTACGATCCAAAGCGGTACGTTAACTGAGGTGTTCCAACAAAACGCAGGTTACGGCATGCGCACTAAGCTGGATTATCAGCTAGGGGGGATAGGGCGCTTATACTATACATTTGGCTATTTTTTACTAGGTCTGTGGTTGTACAAAACCCAGCTTTTTGTCCGTTTGGACGAATATCTACCCCGCGTAAAAAAGACGCTAATCGGGTGCGCCGTGGCGATGTTTGTTGCCTTCACTCTGACGGGAATAGTCGTTAGCTTTACCCCGCAACCCATCAACTTTACGGCTTGGTTACACGTCCTCGTCGTTAATACTTTCGACTGGGTGTGGCTGGCCATGGTGGGTGCAATCGTTAGCGCGTTTATCCTGTTGTACCAAAAGGAGAGCTGGCGTAAACGTCTTGACTTTTTCGTGCCTTACGGACGCATGGCCTTAACCAACTATTTGGTGCAAGCCTTGATGGGTACCAGCTTGTTTTTTGGCTGGGGTTTTGGTTTGTTGGGAACAATTCGCACTTCTTTCTTGGCCGTACTGGCCATTCTTCTCATTACGTTGCAAACTTGGGCGAGCAAGTGGTGGCTGGCGCGTTTCCGCTACGGCCCGCTGGAGTGGCTATGGCGCAGTTGGACATTTGGCCGCTGGCAACCGTTGCGCAGGTAACTTAGTTGAATCATTCCTACGAGTTAAAAATGGCAGGGCTGGTTTTCATGCGAAGGAAGAAAACAACAAACTTTCAAAACTTTCTGAAAATAAAATCGTTTTAATGCTAAAACAACCGATGCGAATCAGTTTGTCCTATCCTAGCGAACGCGCTTTGGCGCAATATCTCACGCTCAAAAGTAAGCTACCTTTTTCTTACGAAGAGGTTGGCGCTACCCGCGAAGCATTCCCTGCGGGCTACCAGCACGACCGCTACCGCTTTCCAATCGGTGAAGGAGAAGCAGACTGGAAAGCGGCTAAATCAGCACTCCGCGAATGGCAACATTTCAACACGGGTTGGACGCGAATCTACCCACCAATGGCTAATGTCGAGCCGGAGCAAGTAGTGATCGTGAGTTTCAGGTTAATGGGCTTGTGGTGGAAAAACCCCTGCCGCATTCTGTCCACCACGGACCAACCCGACGACTACGGATTCACTTACGGCACCTTAACTGGTCACGTGGAACGTGGCGAGGAATACTTTGGCGTAAGCCGTGATGAGCAAGGCGCAGTATGCTTCGTATTGGAGGCTTTCAGTCAACCTGACTACTGGTTGGCCCGCTTAGCTGGCCCACTGACTCGGCACTTTCAGCTACAATTTGCGCCGGACGCAGCGGCGGCTATGCGCCAAGCAATAGCACTAAGCAGAAACGCTCCTGCGGCCATTTAAAATACAGCAGATGGTACGCGAAAAACACGCACTCCCAATTGCCTTAGTTCTACTGGCGGGTTTAATTGCAGGGATGGGTTTTGGAAATTTCCAACTGAACGTAGTTGTACCATTCTATATTCCACTGGTGCTGTTAGCGGGGCCGTTGCTAATTGTTCCATCGGCTTGGTTGATTATGGAAAAATCTTTGTCAAGTACAGCGCTAAACCGTCTAGAGTTATCCGCATTACTCTTCGGTGGAATTTGCTTAGCCATCGCTTTTTTCTTGCCGAATGGGTGGTGGGCTGGTAGTATTTCAGCCATTTACTTACTACTCACTACACGGTTTAGTTGGCGACTTTGGTACCGTGGTATTTGGCCTTTTTTCTTCAAAGTTGCGTTCAGTTGTCTGCCCGTAGCGGCTGCCTGGGCCGTAGCGGATCGTCTGGGGTGGCAACCGTTGGGTTTTGATGCACTCATTGTTCTGTTGACGGCTATTCATTTCCATTACGCTGGTTTCGCGCTGGCTATTCTGGCGGGCTTACTCCCCGTTATCAAATACCAAAAATGGGTTCACATCCTGTACGTTGGAGGGGTTGGCGGTGTGGCTGTCGGTATTACCGTTACCCAATTTAGTGGTCCGGTGGCCGTTGAGATATTGGCTACTACAATTATGGCTTGTTTCGGTATTTACGTAGCAATGAGGCAACTGAACTACGCCTGGCGGCAAAACAATTTGGCCTCCAAAGTGCTACTCTTACTAGGTAGCTTAGCACTTTTAGTGGGTATGATACTGGCTTTGGCCTACGGCTGGCGCTGGACCCACCACTGGCCGTGGTTAACGATTCCGTTTATGTACGCTACTCACGGTTTGCTCAATTCGTTAGGATTCGCCAGTCTGAGTCTACTCGGTTATTCTCTTTCGTCAAACTTTCAATTGTCTCTAGAAGGGGATTTATCGGAAGATCTATCTACCATCAAATACAATCAAAAAAATTTTTGAGGTAGAACTTGCCAACATCTTTACTAAAGGTCAGGCACGTATACTATGGGTATGAACCAGCCAGCAAGTAGATAGTGGTGCATAGGTGTAGGGTGTTTAAAAGTTAAAACTAGCCATATTGCACTAATTTTCAAAACAAAAACGGCAGCTCACTCGCGCGAACTGCCGTTAACTTTCTTTTCTAGTGAACGTTTCTAGCGCGCTAAAGCCGGCGTTAGCCGCTTCAACCGCGAGCTTGCGAGCACCACCACGAAGTACCACCACCCAAGGTCATCAACGAATCTAAGAGACTAGTAGAAGGGTAAAGCTTAGCCCACCCTAATTCGCCGACCCCAGCCGCAGCGGAATATCCAAATAATCCCCGTCGCGGTTAACGGTCACGGTTACCTCATCGCCAATGCGATATTGTTCTAGCGCGAGGTATAAATCACTATTGGACTCAATGGCGTCCTCGTTGATCGCCACAATGACGTCGCCCAGGCTCATATTGCCGTAGCGGTCTTGTTGAACAGGTAGAATACCTGCCGCCTCCGCCGGACTGCCTTCGATGACGTTGAGGACGATCGCTCCTTCAATATTGCGTAGTGGACGTGATAGGTTGATGCCAATGATCGGACGATTGACCTTCCCGTACTGGATCAGATCAGGTACGACCCAAGTCACTACGTCTACCGGAATGGAAAACCCGATACCCGCCGAGGCACCCGAAGGACTGTAAATGGCCGTGTTGACCCCGATGAGTTTACCCGAAGAATTGAGCAATGGTCCACCGGAGTTGCCCGGATTGATCGCCGCGTCCGTTTGAATTACATCTTTTATCGGTATGCCTGATACGGAGTTGATTTCCCGTCCTAATGCACTCACTACGCCCGTTGTCAGCGTTTGGTCCAAACCAAAGGGGTTGCCGATGGCGTAAACACTCTGCCCCACGCGCAAATCGCGGGAAGTAGCCACGGGAATGGGGATGAGGTTGCCGCGTTCCGCATCAATTTTGAGTACCGCTAAGTCTTTCTCTGGTGCTACACCGGCAATAGTCGCTTCGTAAGAACTACCGTCACTGAGGGTCACCTTAGCACGGCCATTTCCTTTGCGGACGCTCTGAATGACGTGGTAATTAGTAACAATATGCCCCGCATTGTCCCAAACAAAACCGGAACCCGAACCGCTGGGTATCTCTTGGATATTCCGGCTGTAGTAACTGCGGCGCAATTCCGAAGTAGTAATGTAGCAAACACTCGGAGCCGCTTGCTCAAACAAACGAATCGAATGCTCTTCCTGCGTCGTTAAGCCATCGGGCAGGGGAGCGGGCGGACGGATGGACGTCACTTCTCCCGGACCACGATTGACGAGGCGGGCGTTTTGTTCCTGTGGTGTAATTAGATCGGACGAAGCGGCAGTTTGCGTAAAGTAACGACCAGCAAAAAAGCTGAGGATGACGATGGCTAGGCCAATGAAAATTCGCATAGGTCTTAACTGATTTTTTAGGGTATAAAAATTGTTGAAGTCTTGCTAGTAGTAAATAATTAAGTTTTTCGTTCCTTCTTCCGCGCCGCTGGAAACAGCACATTATTCAAAATCAGGCGATAACCCGGGCTGTTCGGATGCAAGTTCAGGTCCGTTTCGGGATCATTCACGTAGTGACGATAATCCTCGGGGTCGTGGCCGCCGTAAAACGTCCAGAAACCCTTGCCAAAGTTGTTATGAATATAACGCGTCTCCCCACTCGGTTTGTTCTCTCCGAGAATAAGGACATCCGATTTGAGGTAACGGTTGTAAAAAGCGGTGGTTTGCCCCATAAATCCTTTTACGGTACGGGTATGACACTGGGTCAGCATAGATGGAACTGGGTCCCATTTAGCAGAGAAATCGAATAAAGTAAAATA
>JBCDIR010000019.1:0-11905 GCA_038748735.1 Bacteroidota bacterium
CCATGAGAGGTGCGGCTTTTTTTATGTCTGGTGGTGAAATTTTTCTGCAAAAAATCTCACCGCGGGGTAATCAAAAAACTACGCTAAATTGGCGGCTAGAATAGCACCCTTGTACCTTTCTCTTGAAAAGGAAACACTTTTGTCGATTAGACCCCAAATGCTCTAAAAATGAGACGGCGTCCTTCTACCTTCTACCCTAGAATTAGCGCTAGCTAATTCGATCTCCCTACCCCCTCCGTTCGTAAATTTCAAAAGTAAACGCAAAGTCATCCCGTTCGCCCTGCACCTGTGGTTCGCTGCTGATTAGTTGCCATTCGGACTCGGGGAGTTCGGGAAAGTAGACGGTTCCGGCGGGTTCGGCGTCGACGCGCGTCAGGTAGACCCGGTCGAGGAAAGGCAGGCTTTGTCGGTAGATCTCTCCGCCGCCAATGATAAAGACCTCCGCTTCGTTCTGATCGTAAGCCATAGAAAGCGCTTCTTCAATCGTATGGGCGACGAGAAAGCCGTTGCCGAGGTAGTGGATGTCACGCGTCAGCACGATATTAGTACGCTTGGGCAGGGGACGTCCGAGGCTGTCGAAGGTCTTGCGACCCATGATGATGTGGTGGTTCAGCGTCGTACGCTTGAAGTACTTCAAGTCACTGGACAAGCGCCAGGGGATGTCATTGCCGTCGCCGATGACTTGGTTGCGGGCGGCGGCTACGATGGCGGATACGATCATAATGTATTGTCTTTTCTACTGCTGCTGGCGGATACGCACCTGTCTGCTAATGCAGTACTAAGACGCAAAGCATTGCGTCTTTACGGGTGGCGTCGCTACTTAAGGTCGGCCGAGCAAGTTAGCTTTTTTCATACGCTCTTCCAGCCATTTGCGGTTGGTCGCGATTTCTCCTTTGAGGTAGTGTTCTATAAGTAGGCTACTGATCGGAGCGGCATAGGTTCCCCCAAAGCCACCGTTTTCGATGTAGACGGCCAGCGCGATTTGTGGGTTCTCCTTCGGCGCAAAGGCAAAGAAGATGGAGTGATCTTGTCCGCCCCGTTGACTGTTCTCGGCCGTACCCGTTTTACCGCAGATACTAATACCCGGCACCTGTGCGGCACGGGCCGTACCCGCTTGTACCACGAGTTCCATGCCGTCAATGACAGGGCCAAAGTGCTGTTGGTCAATACCCGTCTCGCGGCGGTGTAGATCGAGGGGCGGTGGGGTAACCTCGTCGTTTTCATTGACGAAACCGCGCGTCAGGTGAGGCGTGATGAAATAGCCCCGGTTGGCAAACGCTGCGGCCATGTTCGCCAGTTGTAGGTTCGTAGTGAGCAATTCTCCCTGTCCAATGCCCAACGAGCGAAGCCACACGGATTTCCAGCCGCTCTCCTTAGCGTAAACCTTGTCGTAAAACGCAACGGAAGGTACATTACCACGCTGCTCTCCCGGAAAGTCGAGACCGAGTTTGCCCCCCATTCCAAAGCGTTCGAGGTAGCTGTTGAAATTATCTAGCCCTCCGCGCGGCGTTTTTTCGTCACTGTGTTTGTCCAATATTTCGCGGAAAATGGTGACAAAATAAGTGTTGCACGAATGCTGTATGCCTGCCGCTACATTGCCACAGTGAGCATGCGCGTGACAGCCCGTTAAGCGAGTCCCACCTAGGAAATAGGCACCCCGACAAGTAATTCCTCGATCCGGTGTGAATACGCCTTCCTGTAAACCGACCAGCGCTACGATTGGCTTGAACAAAGAACCCGGCGGATAGGTGGCCTGTAAGGAGCGGTTGAAAAAGGGTTGCAAAGAATCATTCAGCAGTGCCGCGTAATTCCGCCCCCGGTTGGCCCCTAAGTTCAGCAAATTCGGATCGTAGTTGGGGGTACTCACCATCGCTAGTACTTCGCCCGTGGCGGGTTCCAGTGCAACGACACTACCGATTTTGCCCGCCATCAATTCCTCCGCGTAGATTTGTAAATCCAGGTCAATGGTGGAATGCAGGTCGTAGCCCGCTACGGGAGCTTTATCCTGTTCACCATTCGCTACGCTGCCGATGACCCGGCCAAAGATGTCTTTTTCTACTCGCCGCAGTCCTTTTTCACCCCGCAGCATGTACTCGTACTCCGCTTCCAGGCCGCTAGTTCCGATATAATCCCCTAAGCGGTAGATACTCGAGGAGTCCAAAAGCATTTTTGAGCCTACTTCACCGATGTACCCCAACAAGTGGGCGGCGTGGCGGTGAGGATAGGCACGAGCGTTGCGTTCCCGCAGGGTAAAGCCCGGAAATTGGTACATCCGTTCCTGAAAACGCGAAAATTGACGTTGGGAAATACTGGTTAAAAAAACCTCCGCTTTGGCTTTAGAATGACGCGGACTACGCCAGTTGATGTCTAGGGCCGCAATGAAGTATTCTTTCGTGATATTCAGGAGTTGGCAAAAGGCCGTTGTGTCAAAATTTTCGGCCTGTGGCTTAGATTGGTTGTAAGTAAACAACAAGTCATACACTGGACGATTACCCGCCATGAGCTTCCCGTTGCGGTCGAAGAGCAGTCCCCGCGAAGGGTACTCCAATTCCACGCTACTACCCGCAGCGGAAGCCGCTTGCTGAAATTCTTTGTTGACGACCTGAAGATTGAGCAGCTGCAAAATCAGTACCACTCCCGCTAGCAGCATAAACCAGCGAATGATGACACTCCGGTCTTTGTAGTAATCTGTTGCCAATGCTGTTATTCTTTGGGATTAAAAACGTAAATCCACATTAATAATAAGGCCATAGAGCCGATCCACGAAAATACGATTTTGATTAAGATCGTCCACCAATAATAGTAGGTAAATGCTTCGAGTGAGTAATAAAAAAAGAAGTGAATGAGCAGCATCAGGGCCGCGTAGCGCAAGAACCAGGCATCTCCCTTGTCGTATTTCGTGGGGGTATCGGTAAGGCTGTAACCTTCCCGGGGCTTGATGATGGCGTAAACCAGATCACGGAGGAAAGCCGTAAAAACCAAGGTTCCCGCGTGTAAACCGATGGAGTTGTACACAAAATCGACGGACAGGCCCAGCGCAAACGCTAGTAGCAACAGTACAATCCGTGGTGTGCGGAAAGGGAGCAGTAGGATAAACAGCGGGTACAGAAAAAATTGTAAGTAGACCTCACCACCCCAGCCCCATACCATGTACCGGAGCACAGCTACCTGTATGAGCCAGAAGATCCCAAAGCGCAGCGCGAATTTGCTTGCTAGGCTATTCATTGCGTTGATTTTGAGGAAGTTGTTCCAGGTCGTCCCGAATGTCGTCCATGAGGACGTAGGCATTTTTGAGGCGGAAAAAGTCGTTCGACAACCGCACCGTCAAGGCCCAACTGTAGTCCCCTTTGATGATTTCCTGTTCCTCCACCACACCAACGAGTACACCCTGCGGAAATAGATTGGAATAGCCCGTCGTTTCCACGGTATCACCGATCTCCATCTGCGCGTAACGCGGAATATTGTACAGGGTCGCGTAGCGCGCATCACCGCCTTCCCAGCGTAAGGAGCCAAAGAAGTTGCGGCCGCGCAGTCCCGCGCTGAGTCGCATATTGCTGTTGGCTAATCCCATGACCTCGGCGTGGTAGTCGGCCACATCCGTAACGACGCCTACTACGCCGTTTTCGTTGATGACGCCACTGTGTGGTTGAATGCCCTGTATCCGTCCGCGGTTAATGACGTAACGGATATTACCACTAAGCGGCGATTTGTTAATTACCTCGGCTGCTACGTAACGAAACCGCTTGGGGGCCTGACCCAGCGCTGTCGAGTCGATAATGGTTTCTTGGTCGTAGGTAGTATTATGTACTTGACTGAGTAGGGCGGCGTTTTGGTCGCGTAATTGCTGGTTGAGTTGCTTGAGACGAAAAAAGTCACGGGTATTTTCACTGGCTTCCATCCATTTGCCCACGTAAGCGAGTCGGGTAGCTTCGAATACCTCACCCTGGTGCTCATTATTTTGTACCAACAAAAAAAAGCATAGGAATTCCAGCAGAAAGAAGACGACGAATGCTCCTCCTCGGTTAAACAACTGGAATACATTACTCATAGCTTACAGAGGTGAGTTGTGAGTATTCAATAGTGAGTCGTGAGTACTGAATAGTGAGTACTGAGTTGTGACTGACGTATAGCTGGTTACCCAAAATTTGCCAATCTACCTATTACCGTCGCCACTTGATCAGACGCTGCTGCGTGGAATCAGAATTGGCATGTAGCGCTCGGTGTCGGCTAGGGCAATACTGGTGCCACGTACCACGGCCCGCAGAGGATCTTCGGCAACGTGTACGGGTAACTTTGTCTTTGCCGAGATACGCTTGTCCAGTCCCCGCAGCAGTGCCCCGCCGCCCGTTAGGTACAAACCGGTGCGGTAGATGTCACTCGCAAGTTCTGGCGGAGTAGCCTCCAACGCGCGCAGTACCGCTTCCTCAATGGAGGTGATGGACTCGTCAATGGCAGTGGAAATTTCCTGGTACGACACCTTGATCTGTTTAGGAATACCCGTCATCAAGTCCCGACCATTGACCGGATAATCCTCCGGTGGATTCTCCAAGTCCGCTAGTGCGGAACCAACGTGTATCTTAATTTGCTCAGCCGTCCGCTCCCCGATGAGGATGTTATGCTGGCGGCGCATGTAGCCAATGATGTCCGTAGTGAGTTCGTCGCCACCCGTACGAATCGACTGGTCCGTAACGATACCCGAGAGCGCAATCACGGCAATCTCCGTGGTGCCACCACCGATGTCAATGATCATGTTACCGATGGGTTCCTCCACGTCGATGCCGATACCGAGAGCGGCGGCCATGGGTTCGTAGATGAGATAGGTCTCCTTGGAGTCCACGTGGTCGGCAGAGTCAAAAACGGCCCGTTTTTCCACTTCGGTGATACCGGAAGGAATACAGATCACCATTTTGAGGTGCGTGAAGAAACGACGCTTGCGGCCGATCATGCGGATCATGCCTTCGATCATGTTCTCGGCGGCTTTGAAATCGGCAATAACACCGTCTTTCAGGGGGCGGACCGTTTTGATTTCTTCGTGCGTCTTCTCGTGCATCTGCATGGCCTTGCGGCCTACGGCAATGGTTTGTTCAGACCTGCGGTTGGAGGCAACAATGGAGGGTTCGTCCACTACGACTTCCCCATTTTGTATGATGAGTGTATTGGCAGTGCCAAGATCGATAGCTAATTCCTGCTTAAAAAAACTGAAGAGATTCATTAATTTCTTTTCTCCGTGGTTTTGGTAAATCGTTCCGGCCTTTAAAGACGAGGAGATTCACGGTTTGGGTACAAGTGGCCATAAAGTGGTGCCATTACAACCTTAAGGAACGAAATTACAAATATTTTACCGCTAGCCCCATTTAGATTAAAAAAATATGGTAATTATTTGTCTCGTTAGTTCATCATCTGCGGCCCCGCCACTACCGTCCAGAAGTCATCGGCGCGTAAGTATTTTTGTGCTAGGGCTTGTAGCTCAGTTGGTTCAATCTCTTGTACCTTTTGGATGAGCGCCTGAAAAGACGCGGGCGAACGCTGTTCTACCAACAAGGTACGGATGGTTTCGGCCCAGTTAAACGGCCCGTCGACCATCGAAAGAAAGGATCCCATCAGGTAGTTGCGCAGCATCGTGAGTTCGGGTTCTTCGACGGCTTCTTCCCGCAGGCGCTGCATTTCGTGGTGAATTTCCCGCAGGCACGGCTCCAAATAAGCGGGACTGACCTCCGTTTCTATCTGAAAACTACCGTCGTAACGGAGGGTCTCGTAATTAGCTGAAATATTGTAGGTATAGCCCTTGTCTTCGCGGATGTTAGTCATTAAGCGACTGCCAAAATAGCCACCCAATAATTGCCCCAAAATATACAAGCCGTCCGCATCGGGATGCTGGCGCGAAAACATACGTCGACCCAAGCGGATAGCGCACTGAACGGCCCCCGGGTGGAATAAATGTTGCCGGTTAGGTGCGGCGTCCGTACTGTTCAGGGTAGGGTGGGGGAGTGCCGCGCCACTACGCAGTTGAGCCAGTTGTTGGTAAATATAATCCGCCGTTTTTGCGTCCAAACTACCACTAATCAAAGCAAAGCCGTTACCCGCCACGAAGGTGCGCGCGTGGTGTTGGCCCAGTGCTTCCAGCGGGAGTTGGGCGTACAGATCGTAAGAAGAGTTGTAGCCGTAAGGATGTTGTTCGCCGAAGAAGTTGGCCGTAACTTGGCGATAAGCCAATACCTCCGTCTTGCTCATGTCTTCGCGGAGTTCTTGTTGCTTACGCCGCACAAACGCCGCGAGGTCTGCGCTGCGGTAGCGGGGCGCATTGACCATCTCAATAAAGAGGGGTAAAACCTCGGGTAAGTGCCGATTGAGCGCGTACATCACCACGTTGCCCGTGTCCATCTGGAAAGGGGTGCTAAAGCCCGCTCCGTAATAGTCGAAATGCTCCGCTAGTTCCGCCCCGGTATGGTGTTGGCTGCCTTCTTTCAGCAAAGCCGTAGCCGCCCGACTGACGAGCGGAAGTTGCTCGTACGGTCGCCCGGCGTAGTAGACCAGCTCGACGCGAACCAAGTCCTGCGTACCCATGTTGATGAGGTACGTATCTAGGCCGTTGGACAATTGTCCTGATTCCAGGGGCGGTAACGCAATGTCACGAACGGGATAGATAGGCGGTGGCGAGGGCATAAATGACGAGTTTGAGCGGTAAAATTATCCAATTTTGGCTTTATCCACAGAATGTTGGTAGTTAAACGCTCACAATAACGAACGAGTTGTTATTTTTGTTTCCTGGTTTAATAACCTGGTCTCGGCTCAGCCGAGAGCCAGGGAAAGCGATTTTTTATTTGAGGTTCCTTGTTTAGCTTGCCATTGGTCTGATGTAAGCATCAGCCCAATTACTCTACCTGAAGTTAGACAGGTTCACTAAAAAAGGAACTAAAAAATCGTAGTTGCCGCATCATCTTGGTGGTAATACCCGAAAAGTTAATTAGTCTCTTACCAATATAGACCACATATGAAGTTTAGCGTTTCTTCCGCAGATTTACTGAAACGCCTGCAAGTTGCCGGCGGTGCCATCAGTTCTAATCCGGTGCTGCCTATCATGGAAGACTTCCTCTTCCAGATTGAGAACAACCAACTCAAAGTAACCGCAACGGATTTAGATACGACCATTGTAACGTCCATCGAAGTGATGGCGGACCAGGACGGTAGCGTAGCGGTGCCCGCCAAAATCTTGTTGGAGACCCTCAAAGCCCTACCACAACAGCCAATTACCTTCAACGTCAATGACGATAATTTCGGTATTGAAATTACTTCCGCTTACGGTAAGTACAAACTGGCGGGCGAGAACGGAGACGATTTCCCGGCCATACCCGAAGCGGATTCTGTAGATACCGTCACCATCGCTAGCCGTAGTTTGCTAGATGGCGTGGCCAATACGTTATTTGCTACCAGTTCGGACGAGCTGCGTCCGGCCATGACGGGAGTTTACTTTCAAGTGGACTTCAACAAAGTGGTGCTCGTGGCTACGGATGCGCATAAGTTGGTGAAGTTCGCCTTCAGTGACGTGGCCAGCGAAGTGTCCACTACTTTTATTGTACCTAAGAAAGCGCTCAACTTGCTCAAAGGTGCTTTACCCGACGGCCAGGAGGTAACCTTGTCTTTTAACAAAGCCAATGCGTTTTTCTCCTTCGGAGATACAGAAATGGCATGCCGCCTCATCGACGCTCGTTACCCGGATTACAATGCCGTTATTCCGGTGGATAACCCCAATGTGCTGACGGTGTCCCGTAACGACTTCCAAAATTCACTCAAACGGATTGCGATTTACGCGAATAAGACGACTAATCAGGTGATTCTGAATATAAGTCAGGGCAGTCTGAACGTTTCGGCGCAGGATTTGGACTTTTCCAACGAGGCGGCCGAGCAACTTACGTGTAGCTACGACGGCGAACCGCTGACGATTGGGTTTAACGCACGCTTCTTGGTCGAAATGCTTGGTATTCTCGATTCCGAAGAGGTCCGCTTGGAAATGAGTACGGCTACCCGCGCGGGTATCTTGCTACCGGGTGATGAGACGGACGGCCAGGAGATATTGATGTTGGTCATGCCGGTGATGCTGAGTAACTAGTGCTTCGGCGCTGTATTGAGCTAAGCACAGCATCTTTTTCACCGAAATTATAAGTTTGGTGAACATCTAAACAGCACCAGCAAATTACGCTATTTTGTGTCTCTTTCCGTTTACAAATTACGCCCGCAAGTAGTAAAATGCTGTGTCGTGTGAAATCTGTACTTCGCTATGAATAACCGTTGGTTGATTCCAGCATCGATATACCGTTATGCTATCTGGTTGCTGGTTGTTACCGGTCTGGGATACGCCTGTGGTGACGGTAATCTCCGTAAGGAAGAGGTGTTGACGCAGTACATTGAATTCGTATACCAGAACGATTTTGCTGCTGCTAAAGCGCTTTGTACGCCCGCTGGTCAGGCGCACTTGGATGCACTGGAAAGTATCATGGCGGCGGCTGACGGTTCAACGGAATCCTCTCCGCCTACCATTCGTGCCATTACCTGCTATCCAGTAAATAAAACGGGTAGTCACGCTTGCTCGGCCATCGTCAATGACGGGGTAGAAGAGACCTCCAAGGTCTACCATCTGCAGGAAACCGCCGCGGGTTGGCGCGTCGATCAGCCACCACCCGACGTTGAGTCGACGGTCACCCAGGAAACCATCGAAAAGCAGTAGACATGCGTAAAACTGGTCTCTTCTTCGGTTCGTTCAATCCCGTTCACGTTGGGCATTTGATCATTGCTAACTTCATGGCTACCCAAACGGACTTGGACGAAGTATGGATGGTCGTCAGTCCACAAAATCCCCACAAGAAAAAACAGAGCCTCGCCCGCGACCACGACCGCCTCCACCTCGTACGCCTCGCCATTGACGATAACCCTCACTTGCGCGCCTCTGATATTGAATTCGGTCTGCCGCAGCCGTCCTATACCATAGATACGCTCACTTACCTACGCGAAAAATATCCCCAGCGCCAGTTCACCCTCATCATGGGCGGCGACAACCTAGCCACGCTCCACAAGTGGAAAAACTACGAGATCATCCTCCGTGATTACGAGATTTACGTCTACCAGCGGCCACAGTACGAGTTGGGGGAGTTGCAAGACCACCCCAAAGTGAAACGCTTTGACGCTCCGTTGATGCAGATTTCGGCCAGCTATATCCGGCGTTGTCTGCGCGAGGGGCATTCGGTACAGTACCTAGTGCCGGAGGCGGTATTTGATTATTTGGAGGGGAGTGGGATGTATGGGTAGGAGTGCATTTCCATTTTGTCGTATGTTGGAAAACATTGTAAAGAAATAACACTTATGCCTCAGCGGGGCATACTGTCTTTAACTTTTGGGCTGTTGGAGTCTGCGCCCCAGCGGGGCCGCCTGTACTTCGGGGCTTTTTAACTATTGCATATAGGCGGCTCCGCTGACGCTTCAGTCAGGATCGTAATCCGCTGGGGCGCAGCAATAAAGGCTTACCGCAGTTTTTACAGACCGTTTGCCTCGCTGAGGCAATTACTGTGCAGAAGACATTTTGAAATGCACTAATTTTATCATATTTTTATTTTTTTAATACACTGTCCCCGTAACTTCATAGCATGAAAAATAAGATTTACCTGACTACTTTATTGCTTACGTTAAGCCTACTCGCACTCCCCGCCCAAAACCAAGTTTTCTACGCCGGTAACGCGGGAACCGAAACCTTTGAGGACGTCGTACAACTGTCCGACGGAACTTTTCTTCTTGCGGGTAGTGCCGACAATCTAGACTGGCTGCCCCCTGGCACCGAACGGATAGAACTGACCGCCGACGAGATCGCCAATGAGCAAGGCACCAATAAAATAGGCTTCATCCTGCAGCTCAGCACGACATTAGATACGGTGTTGAGGGCCGTGTACTTACCCGCCGGAAGCGCAGAAAACATTCGCTACCTAAAAACGACGAACGCGCCCCGCACCCCCACGGCTGACCTGTACATCAGTGGCCGCACCTTAGATAGTGAAGCGGGTGGATACTTTATCGCCAGATTGGAGGGTAATTTCGTCGATGCTGCACCTACTGGTCTGACTTGGGTCTACAACGTTAGGTGTGAACCGGGCGACTACGCAGCGGCGTACCAACCCTGGGATGTCGATGGGCAAGGGCGAGTCTACTACGTGATGGGAGACTCGCACGACTGGAACTGGTCCGCGCTCTACCGCCTCAATGCGGATGGGCAGCAAGACGTTGTCGAGCACTGGCGCACCCACTGGAAAACTGCCGGAGGCGAATATAGGAACACCCCCGCGAGCAGCTCCGGAGAACCACTCTCCCACAGTGGCATTGTCTTCAAACGGGACGCCCGCTGCAACCTCCGCTCCTGGACAGAGACGGATTATAACGAAGTGTCCTCCGACGGCAACGGCGGAACCAAACGAGGAAAATGGCCCTTGGATGCCCTCTTCGGCGGCCCTTGTGATCCGGCGGGCGAAGCACCCACTAATGGTCCGGGCTACACGGGCTACTCGCCGGGAAGTACCTTCACCTACGGTCCTTCCTCCGTATGCGTAGATCGTCGCAATGGTGATTTGTACCTAGGACTCAACGCCAAAAGCGTACTACCGGACGGCAATCCCGATTTTGAACCCGCCGTGATGAAAATGACGCCGCAAGGAGAACTGCTGTGGTGGTCGCGTTTATACCACGAGGTGGATAGTGAAGGCGCAATCCTCAACTCTTCTCCCGATCAGTACATTGATGGATTGGCAGTGGACTATTCCGCCGCCTTACCCAATAGTACGTTGGTGGTCAACGCACGTTGCCACGGTAATAATGTGGAGAATTTCTGGGAAGGGAACACTATTTTTAATGACCCTGTCCAGTCCGGTTTTCAAAACCGCTTTACGGGTACCAACGGTAATATTCACATCAGTTGGTTGGGCAAGTTAGCTGCCGGCAACGGGGAGTTGCAGTCCAGCACTTACGTGGCCGAAATGGGGCAGAACACTACTGGTATGGGGAGTCCGCATCCCGATCCTCGCTTAGCGGCTTGGCCCAATCCGAACGCGGGTTGGCTACAACTCAATACGACTCGTCTGGTACAAAACACCTTGAAAGTTACGGCCGACGGTTCGGTAATCGTACTGGGTAGCGGGCGGCGTCCGTTCACGACCAACACGGCGCATCAACAATCACCTAGTCCTTACGGAGAGGGTCGGTCGGCTTGGTCCTGTTTTGTGCGTCAGTACGCTGCGGACTTCACGTTACCCGTATACAGTAGCATTCTGCGGGGCGCGTGGGATACCCTTTCGACCGAGCCGCCTCTGAATGTGGAGGTCAACAATGTCTTTAAAACGGCGGATGGCCTAGTCGTTGTCGGGCAACATTTGGGGACGGAGAATGATCTGCCCGTGGCGAATATTCCTGCTTGGGGAACGGCCACTTACCAGGGCGAAAGTGCTTTTGTGGCTTACCTGCGCGCCGATGCACTCGTAAATGCTGCGGATAATCCCGTATCGGAAGTGGTGAATACCGCCGAAGTTACCTCCAAAGCAGAACGACCAATCGTGTTCCCCAACCCTACCGGTGGACTACTACGGATTGCCAGTACTACTCCCGTGGAAAAGGTGATGGTTTATACCGTCTACGGTCAGTTGGTGACTGAAAGCACCACCCGAGCCGTAGATTTGACCAACTGGCCCGCTGGTTGGTACACTCTATGTGTGCAGACACGGGCGGAGCAGTCGTTTTATTACCAAGTTTTTAAGCAATAAACCTGCTACTCCCATTCCTGCTGCGCCAGCGCGAAGTCCGCTTGGAATTTTTCTGTATGCCATATCAAATACAGCATACGGTGAGCCAACTGGCGGGCCGCTTCTTCGTCGCTGGG
>JBCDIR010000020.1:0-11871 GCA_038748735.1 Bacteroidota bacterium
AAAAAGCCTCGCCGTAGCTAAGGCTATGCCTACGTTTTTTGCCTTTTTCAGAATAAAATTTGCTACGCTTTCGCTCATTTAGGACCAGCAGGACAAGTCTACTCGTAACGCGCCACCCGAAAACCTACGTAAATTTGCCCTTCGGAAGCACCCAAATACTGCCGCACGCGTACGGTACAATCGTAGGCTTGTTGTAAGTAGGCACCACCGCGAATCATACGCTGGGTACCGCCAAAATTATGCCGTGGATTGACTTGACCCTCACTCGGATAGTCGTAGACATTATCCTCGGTCCATTCCCAGACGTTGCCACTCATGTCGTAGACGTCGATTTGATTCGGGGCTTTTTGGCCAACGGGGTGGGTGCGGTCGCCGCTGTTTTGGGCGTACCAACCCACCTGGTCTAGGTTATCACTACCGGCGTAGCGGAAATCACTCAGCAGCGGTGGGGCCGAGCGGGCGGCGTATTCCCATTCGGCTTCGGTGGGTAGGCGGTAGCCTTTACCCTGCGGGTTCGGGATAGTCACCGTGTAGCGATACCCTCTTTTGTCGTACGTACGCTCCAGGTTGTAGAAAAAGGGAAGGTTTGTCTGCTCACTCAACCAGTTACAGTAGGAAACCGCGTCGTACCAACTGACGCTCGTTACGGGATATTGGCCCCGCCCGCCCAGGTGATAATCCTGTGGTTTTTCCCGCTGCGTGGCTTCGCAGAACTGATCGTACTGGGCAAAGGTGACTTCGTACACGCCAATGGAAAAATTATCCAAAGTCACGTCGTGCGCTGGCTTCGATAGGTCGTCTTTAGACTGTTTCCCACCATCAGTAGGCGTACCCATTAGGAATCTCTTGGTCGAAATTCGGCGTAGTTGTGGCAACGTTACGGCTCGGTCCAAATAAAGTTTGAAAGCACCATCTTGTACCTGTGCGCGTACTTCGGCCAACGTCAGGGTAGTCGATAGTGGCGAGTAGCCCTCGCGGGTTACCTCAACACGAAATTGCTCTTGCTGCAAATAGGCAGCTTGAATGTATAGTTCAAACAAGCCTTTGGCGTCCGTCGTGCGTTCGTCCTCCGCTCTTGCCCCTCCGGTACCTACGTAACTGGCAACTACCTTAGCTCCGGCAATGGGGAGGAGCGTTTTCGCTTCCAAAACTTCGAAGGGTAGGTAAGTCCTGGAGAAATTTCCGCTTAACATTTCGTCCCCTTGTTCACGGATATTGATGGGCTCATCCGTAGCCGCATTCGCTGCGTCCGAAGATTCGGGTACGGGGGGTGGTGCTTGGCGCAACCAACTGTGGCGAACCGTTTCTTCCCGGCTATCGACCAGTTTCCCCGTACTCGAATTAAATAATTCGACCCGTAACAGATTCAAACTACCCCCCTTTTCTAAGGCTTCAAAAACAAAGCGTTGGGTACGCGGGTCAGCATCGATTTTTTGGCGCTGTGCCTCGGGTTGGCGACCACGTCCTTCGGGAGTCAGTACGAGTTCCAGTTCACTATCCGTACTCGTATTTTGGTAGTAAGCAACGTTAACTTCCAAGTTCTGCCGGGCTTGCGGTACAGTTTCTACACTAATAATTTCCGAACGGGTCCGATTGAGGAGGTCCGCTAGATTGGGTCGCAGGTAGTTGGTGCTGAAGTAGTCCAAGCTATCCAATTGATCGTACAACTGCTGGCTGCGCTCCGGGTTACCGTTGTAGTAATGCACCACCCCCTTTGCGTGTAAAACGTCCAGGGCCGTGCTGTCACTACGGTAGGCCCGTTCCAGGAGGTCCAAGGCTACGTTCAGCATTCCCTCGCCGACGCTGTCTTGGAGGTAAGCACGCTGCCTAGCCGTGGCCGCGTTGAAGTACAGCTTACTCCAATTAGCATTAGCCAACGCATAATTAACCACTTCCCCCTCGAAACGGTCTCCCTTGCCGTGAATCAACGGATTAGCGGTCGCTATTGCGCTAGCGAAGTAATGCGCGGCTAGCGTATCTATGTCCTCGGTACCCAGCACCTGATCGACTCCCTGGTTGTTGTAAATAATCGCACTGTCGACCACCGCGGCCTCTTTCACCAAAAAGCGGTCCCGCAGCGGTTCTTCACTCAACAAGGCCCGCTCCGACGGCATTTCGTTAAACGTCAAGCGGTAGAGCGTGTCCGTACCCCCAAGTTGCCAACCAAATAGTAAGAGCGCGAGGTAGCCGATGGTCAGTAATACGGCCAAGCGCAAATCATTGATCCGATCCTGGCGTTCGGCGCGCGTTTCTTTTTGCAGATTAGTAGCCGTATTGCTGAGCCAATTCCGCGCACTGCTGCGTTTAGCGTGGTACTTCTTTGCAGGTTCGTTAACCGACTGGGTAACCACGTGATCTAGTTCCGCTTCCTGCCCCGGACTGAGCAAGTTGTTTTGGAGCAAGTAACGAATGGCATCTTTGTGCTGTTCTTGCTCCGGCTCTAGGGCAAACTCCTGAATGGCTAACGCCCGTTCTAAGTCGCCACTGACGTGGGAATCCGCACAAATCAACTGGACTGCTTGTAACTCTTTTTGCACCGCTTGACGGGCGAGGCGCTCCTCCTCCGGGTCTAATTCGTCGAGCAGTTGCTGGCGCAGTTTTTCGGGAAAACGCTCCGCTTGTAGCGCGGGAATGCGCGCCAGGTACAAGAGCTTATCGTAAGTGATCGTCACGCCAATGGCTTGGCCAATGGCAATGGTCAATTCCCAAGTCGGCAACGGAAACACCGCCAGAGCTTTGAACCACCGCTCCAAGTCAGCTCCGTAGTGGCTGAGGTATTCCTGCGTATTTTTCCACCGTCGCCAGGAGCGATGTTCCGTGGTCGTATCCTGACGCTCCTGGACTTGGGCCTGGGATTTTAACAGGAACTGGTGCGCGCTGGGGGGCGTTTCTGTCGTCCGTTGCAGGTGATTAGCCCAAGCGCGTAGCCCCGTCTCATCCACTGGAAAAACGTGAAACAGACCCGCCAATAACTGCTCGCGGTAACTCCAACTGACGGGAGGAACGGGCGTGAGCAAATAACACTGCCGCCACTGCCGGAAAAGGCGAGTAGCCAGTGGCCGTAGGGCTAAGTTTTCCTTGGCGTGCGGGTCAATCAACTCGTGTGCATCTCCGAAGAGCACCACCCGGTGGCCAGGGTAAGCGCGCCGCAACTGCCCCAACGTACGCCCCTGTGGGAAATAGTGGTTCCAGAAACGGTTAGGGTACTTACGGTAGTAGTACAATTCGATATTCACATCCTGAGCGCGGAGTCGATCAACTAGGTATTTGTATAATTCACCAAGATGGCTAGCTCTGTTCTGTTCGTCCAGCAGGACTAAAAATTCGCTCGGTTGACTAGCAAAACGAAATTGTAGACTAGGATAGCCGCCCCGGTCAATCGTTGTTTGCAGCGTATTGGGTACGTCAATCACCCGGCGTAGTCCGCGCTGTCGGATACGCATGGCATCGGCCAGTTGTTCCAGCACGCCGCTGTACGGTATCTGATACGATTGATCTTGCAACGGCAAATAGTAGGGGGCCTTATCGCTGTGCGCGAAGCGAGCGGCTAACGCATCGTTTTTCGCTTCTTCGGGATCTTTCGCCGGTTGTTGACGACGCGTAAACCAGCGCACCCAGTGAAAAACCACCCCCACGCCCAGGGCGGCCAACAGTAAATAATAGCCCCAACCCCAGAGGGCTAGCGTAGCCAAGCGGTCTTTGCGCAAAGGCAAACTGGGCAGGATAACTTCGTCCGTTCCTATTTTGAGTTCGTAGCGCAGTGGCACCGTACAGGCCCCTAGCTCGGTCGTGTCCGTTACGTTTAGCCCTACGGTATACTGACCATTCTGCGCGTAGCTGTGACTGGCAAAATAGGTCCCCGTGTCCAGGGGCGAACCATCGCCAAAGTCCCACTCAAACAGCCAATTTTGGGCAATACCCAGCAGGCGCGGTATGCCCTGAGAATTGTCCAGGCCGAGGTCCTCTTCCGGTATCCTGACGCGGAACTGCACGGTCTCTCCCGCCTGAATGTCTTTTTTGTTAACGTTGATGGCCTCCACACTCGGACGCACCGGGCAGAAGACGATAAAGCTGAACTGTTTTTCGTAGAAAGTATCCAGCACCGGATCGTCAATACGAAGGCGAATACTGCGTAAGTTGCCGGTACTGTCATCCAGCGGAGGAACCGCAAAGACAAACTCCTGCTGTATACTATCGGCCAGTATCACCTCTCCGTCCGGGAAGGTCTCGTACTGCCAGCGCCACGTGAGCCGACTGCTGTCCGCCGGCCAAGCACTCGCATTGCTGAATCGTACGCTATCCCCCTCGGTACCAGATTGTGGACCATTCAAATAAATCGCAATCGGATCGTGGGTCACCACCTCCTGCTGCGTCATTCGGTAAAAACCGTACACTCCTCCCAGTACCAGTAACGCCAGTAATACCCACTTCCCCCACCAGGGCCAGGTCCTCTGGACAGGGTCCACCGTCGGCAATGGCTGCTGCAATTCGGTCCAGTACTGATCGAAGATATCGTAAAACGTCTGCTGCTCCGCCTCGCTACGCGCTAGGATGGGCGCCAGGATATATTTGAGTTGCACAGGTTCCCGCAACTGTGCTTTCCCCGGACCACTCAACACGCGCCACGCCCGCAGCCGATCCGCCGGGCTGATGGTGAAGCCCGCCAGTTCCAAGCGCAAAAACAGGGGCGCTAGTGGCAACTTGCTATGATGAGTGGTTTTCGACAAAATTTATTTATTGACCATCCGTAAAAGGGATAAATTCTTATTGAAAATATCCAAAGCCCTAGGCAGCGGTTAGACAAAACCCTTCACGAGTCGAGAAGCGTCCTTCTACCTTCTACTAACAGTGAGGCATCAGCCGAACGGGTCCCTTTACCCAAACAACCCCCGTACCGCATCCAAATCCTCCTTCGTTTTCACCAAAACGGATAGATGATCACGCAGTTTCCCCTTCCGTTGTTCCGCTGTGACGTTCATCACCTCGCGCATTTCTAGCATCCGCAGCCAAGCGACGAGTTCCGCCGTAGCCGGGGGTTTGCGGACCGCTTGCTGGCGCACGTTCTGAAAGTAGTCAATCAGTTCTTTCAGCAGGTCATCGGTGTATTTGGTAGCGCGACCGAGTTGGGTTTTAGCAATGCTGAGCAACATCTGCTCGTCCGGGAACGGAATGTGGTAGAACACGCAGCGGCGCAGGAAAGCATCGGGTAGGTTCTTCTCCGAATTACTGGTCATAATGACCACCACGCGCTGTTTATCATCCCGGCGAACGGTGTAGCCATCCTGTTCTTTGATTTGGAATTCGTAGCGCTCAATCTCGGAGAGAATATCGTTCGGAAAATCCCTCGGCGCTTTGTCGATTTCGTCGATGAGTACGACGCTGCTGCGGGCGGTTTTACCCAGGTCCGTTTTAAAACGCTTACCGTCTACGCCCTGCGGATTGGTCAGTGCAATGGCCTTGCCAAAAGCCTGGAGGTCGATAAATTCGGCCGTATCCAACTGTTCCGTTTTACGGACGTTAGCCGCCTGAAAATGCGCCAGTGCGTCGTAAGTGTAGAACAAATCGCGCGCTACGGAAGTCGTCTTCGTGTTGAAGATCAGTGGCGTTTCTGCAAAAGATAAATCACCTTTCTGGGCGGCCAAGTCAGCCGCTACCTTGTAGGCCAGTCGTGTTTTACCCGTGCCCGGTTCGCCCGTGAGTAAGAGGGGCTGCTCCAGGGCTATGGCCACCTCGACGGCGTTGCGCAGTTCGTCGCTCATGATGTACTCCGCAGCGGTGGGCTTTGCGGCGGGCTGGGGTAGTATCCGTATGCTCATGACAGCAAATTATTATTATATTGATCGATGATTTTTTTGAAAGCCAGCTCTACGTCCTCCATGTAGTTTTCCCGCTCCGGGAAAGTCGTTTTGAGTAGTTCGCGGCGGGTACGGGAGTTGGGGGATAGCTGCTTGTAGCGCTCTAGCCAGCCCCCAATGTCGCGAGTGGTGACCATGCCCAATTCTGGGAGAGGCTGCAAGGTTTCCGCCGTTTGCAATACTTGCAACACCTCTTCGCGGAGGGCAGCATCCTCCTCGTCGTACTCAATGGCGAGGAAAAACAGCAGCGGTGCTGGCGTAGGTAGGTTTCCCTTTTGACAAAACTCGTTGATGAACCAACGCGTGCCGTCGGGGGTCACCTCGGGGTCCCAATCGTACTGACTGATGTGTAGGTAGACGCAGATGTAGTCGGTCGCTTGCAGGTTCTTTAAGCGTGGACTGCGTTCGAGGACGTAGCTAAGGTCCTTCTCTAGTAGCGGCTCGTGCTCGTTTGGCGGCAAGCCCAACATGGAGAAAAAGCTACGCAATATATTTTGCTTGTAGTGTGCTAATTGGCGACTAAACTCGAAGGTCATTTCCAGTTGTACGGCCTGGGAGCTAAGGGCTAAATTGGGGTTGAGGTAATCCTGTAAACGGCCTTCCAAATCGTAGGAAATTCGTCGAAAAAACCCCTCGTGTGATTGTAAATCGCCGCCGTACAAAAAATAAAACTGCACGGGCGTAGCGGCTTTACCGTAACATTCCCGAAAGCGATCATTTTGTTCAATCCGATCACAGGTATAAGCGTGGTATTCGTGGAGCGGTGGGTTACGCTGACCCGTACTCAGATTAGTAGGTGGTGCTTTTTTGACGGCCTCGTCCAGCAGAAATAGGATACCATTATTGATCTGCAACAGACTCGTATTATAATCCGCCATGGAGGTGAGGCCCTTGCGGAAATTATCCACTAGCATATTGACTCGCGCCTGTTGCAATTCCACATCAGAAACCATGCTGGGCAGGTGCTCCTGTGCCCAACGCTTGAACGCGGCCAGCGCTTCCAAAGGCTTTCCTTCGGCGACGAATTTTCGGGCTTGTGCTAGTGGTGACACGATAGAATACAGTAGTTGATCTGGTGAATTAGGTGCTTAATAAATAGCAAATATACCGAACTGAAACGATTGTAGGTCATCCGGCTTAAAATCAGCTACTAACGCGGAGATTTGACGCATAAAAATAACGGAGACGGGGTCACTCGGAGGACTCATTCGTCTGGTGTCCAATTGTAAAAGCGAATCCACGCCCGGAGTGCCGTGACTAGTTCGTGTACTTGAGTGGACGGATTACACTGTATCGGTGGTTGTGTTCGGAAGCAGTCCGCTAGTGCCGTTGCTCGCTGGATAGCCACTTCTTCCTCACCGTGGGTCAGTACCTCGTCAACGACCCGTGGGTCGCCGTGTTGGTAGGTGTAGGTCATATCGCCCTTAGCGCATTGGATAGCTTGCTCTAATTGTTGATAGATCGTCGCGCGCGGTATTGGCTGGTCTGCGTCCACCGTTTGCAAATGTAACAATAGCCACAACTCAAACACTTCGTTACTGTAGGCTACCTGGATTTGGTGGGCTTCGGCCAATTCAAACGCTCGTTGGAAACGCATCACCTTGCTCGGGTTTTCGTCCGCACTGTCCTTGTCGAATACGACCCAGACGAAGTCTACTTCTTTACCGGCCTGCGCACTCAGCTGCGCCTTTTCCGCTACCGCCGCCTCTACTACGCCCAGTGCGTCCCGCCCCGTGCCAACGCAACGCAGAAAGAGGGTTTCATCAGGGAACCCGGTCCGGAACTGTTCAAAATAATACGGCTCCGTTTTCTCGTCTTCACAAACGATCAGCCCAATTTGTGCGTACCGCCGCCAGCGCACGGGACGCTCGATGGTATCGCGCCGCGCACGAGAACGATTGATTTTGCCGCGCTTTGCCATGCAGATTACTTAGCTTGAAATAGGTCCGCAAAACTCTTGATCGTCGGTACGGCTCCGTAGCGGCCTTCGAGATAGCGCTTTTCCTTGTCGGTGTCGGGGCGTTCCTTATTGCCACTGAAGTAGCGAAAGTCAGAGAGCGTATACAGCTCGGTAGATTTGGCCTTGCCCAAGTCAATGAAGTTGATTTGATCGCGGCGCAGGGGAACCCGCTTCAGCAGGTTGGTATCGTGGGTAGCGAAGATGAGTTGAGCGTGTTTCGGATTCGTTTTTTTGGACAAAAACAGCTTGACGATTTTGGTGGTAATATCCGTATGTAGCTTGGCTTCTATTTCGTCCACAATGAGGGTTCCGCCGTTCATCAACGCGTACACCACCGGACCACTAAGACTGAACGCACTTTGTGTACCGGCTGACTCCCGCTCGTAGAGCGGCCACATGATTTGTTCTTCGCTCTGCTCGCCTTTTTCCGTGTACACTTGACGGACGGTATTGGGTTGTAAACCCGTTTTGTCGGACAACTGATTGACCAAAGATTCGCGCATATTTTGATCCAAACTATCCGGTAGGGTAGCGGGGTCAAATTTCCGTTTAAGTACGACGATGTCAATGAACCCTAGATCCAGACGCTTAAGGTGCTCTACGATCTTGGCTTTCATCTCTGCGCTACTCGCCAGCAGCCGCAGCGTGTTGACGGAACCCACTTGGGCATTCGTGACCGTATCGTGATTAATGAGGGTTTTGAACCACGCAAAAATGACCTTCGCTTCTTCCACATTGAGCATATCGCAGGAGGACAAAAACAGCCCATTCGCACGCGTGGCAGAAACGGCGGTATCAATAAGGCGCGCTCGGCCTTTGAAACCGCTGGATACTTGAATCGTTTCTCCTTCGCGGTAAAAGAGTTCCACCTCCCGCCCGACGCGCTTGCGAAACAGCCACTCACTTTGCACCTGCTGACGATCATACTGTAAGCCGTAGCGATAGCGGTTACCATTGGTGATGAAGGTTACTTCAAAAGAAGTCGGTTGTTGCGCAAAGCCCTGCACCAGTAAGTTAGGATCGTAAGGTAGGTTTTCGGTGGAGTTCGACGCACTCGACAATACCACCAAACGACTCAACATTTGAATGCTACGCAGCAAATTAGACTTGCCACTATTGTTAGGTCCGTAGAGCGCCACTACGTTGAGACCCGCGAATTTATCCCTGCGCAAAATATTATCTGGGTAGTCACTCTGTGCCGTAGACGGTACCAAACTGAGCACCTGCTCCCGGGCGATGGAACGATAATTACTGACCCGAAACTCAACCAACATCTATTTTTAGAGATTTTTTTACAAAAATAGCACAGTTCGCTGATAAAATCAAGTTTTAACTCCTCCCCGTCACAAATGACGCGCCACACCAAACGGCATCGGTGACCAAACGGCGGTCTTTACCTCAGCGGCTTTGAGGCCATCATTAACCCAAGTATTACAAGTATTAATGCCGTTGTATTTGCCCCCCGAGGCAAATAAAAAGTCGTTAGCCGAATAACCTTCCAAGGGAATAGGTTGCCAGCGCTGTTGCTCATCTAGCTCAAAAGACTGATCTAGAAAAGTGAGCAGTTGCTCCAATTGCTGATCGCACAAACGCAGTTCCTTCCAGTGCGACCGTAGATGACTGTGCCGGTAGACATGCATAGCGGAGGTGGTATTGACCAACAAGGATTTTGCAGCAATGCCGTAATCTAAATCTGCCCAAGTGGGAACGTGGAGGTAAAATTCGCGGTCGCCCCAGCCGTAGGAAAAGAACTGCGTAGAATCCGTCAGCGGTATCTCAGCTAGATGGTTTTCGGGCACTTTATCTAACGGCAGGACGATTTCTAAGTGAATACCGCTTTCGGAGCCAGAAACGTAAACGGAATGCGTTTGCTTCTCACAAGTCTGTGGTGTAGGCTTCGTCGTCCAGCGCGAGCCAATGAACATCGCTAAGGCATAAACGGTTAGGCCAATAAACAGGAAACCGAAGGTCCATTTTAAAACGCGGAGCGTAGTACGCCACATAATGCTAGGCTTTCGTTCAGAATTTTGGCTAATTTAGGGCTTTCTTGTTATTCCAAAGTTAACGTTCCTCTGCGCTAACAACCAAATTACGTCCACACCATGGCTGAACAGCAACCTATCCACGAAACGCCTACCGAGCATACGGGCTTACGCCTCAAACGCCCCGCAGAGGAAGCCGCCGGACTGAAAGCCGCCGCCATCGCCGTGGCCAACGGCACGCGCTACGCGGGTTTGGGTACGACGATGAAGGTCAGTTTGCAACTCAATCAAAAAGGAGGAATCGACTGCCCCGGCTGTGCCTGGCCTGACCCGGACGACGACCGCAGCAGCATTGCCGAATACTGCGAAAACGGCCTCAAAGCCATTGCAGAAGAGGCGCAAAAAAAGACGATCGGCAGAGATTTTTTCGCGGAGCATTCCGTTGCTAAACTCGGTACTTGGTCTGATTTTAAATTGGGCAAGTCTGGTCGCCTAGCGGAACCGCTGGTGTTGCGGCCGGGAGCAGCCCACTACGAACCCATTAGCTGGGAAGCGGCTTTCGAGTTATTAGTGGAAGAACTGAACGGACTCGATTCACCGGACGAGGCTGTATTCTACACCTCGGGTAAAGTGAGCAACGAAGCAGCTTTTGCCTACCAATTATTCGTCAAGGCCTTTGGTACGAACAACATGCCGGATTGTTCCAACATGTGTCACGAAACCAGCGGTCACGCCCTCAAAAACACCATCGGCATCGGCAAAGGAACGACGACGCTACAAGACCTACACGAGTCGGACCTCATTATCATCATGGGGCAGAATCCGGGTACTAATCACCCCCGGATGCTATCGGCCCTGGAAAAATGCAAAGAAAACGGCGGTAAGATCATCGCCGTCAATCCGCTCAAAGAGGCGGGGCTGCAACGCTTCGTCGATCCACAAAATCCGGCTAAGGTCCTGACGGGCGGAACGGCACTGGCCGATCTTTATTTACAAGTCACCATCAACGGTGACATTCCGCTCTTGAAAGCCATCTTGCTCAAATTGTGGCACGAAGACCGCGAGCAGGGCGGCCACCTCCTCGACTGGGATTTCATTACCGAAAAGACAGCGGATTACGAAGCTTTCTTTGAGCATCTGCGCGCGCAAGATTTTGCCAATTTGGCCGCAGCCAGTGGTGTTCCCCGCTCGCAAATCTTGGAGGCGGTAGCGCTACTAAAAAAATCCGAGCGCGTCATCGTTTGCTGGGCCATGGGCATCACCCAACACGAAAACGGGGTAGACAACGTCCAAGAAATTATCAACCTGCTACTGGTAAAAGGCGCCTTCGGAAAACCCGGTGCGGGTGCCTGTCCCGTACGCGGACACAGCAACGTACAGGGCAACCGCACCGTCGGCGTGTGGGAAGCACCTACCATGGATTTCCTGGACCGTTTGGAAGAGACCTTCCACTTTTCACCGCCGCGTGAACACGGACTTTCCACTGTTCCTGCCATCAAAGCAATGCACGAAGGGAAGCTCAAAGTGTTTTTTGGTTTGGGAGGTAATTTTCTCTCCGCTGCGCCGGATACCAGCTACACGGCCGAAGCACTGCGCAACTGCCAATTGACAGCGCACGTTAGCACCAAGCTGAACCGCAGTCACCTGGTACACGGTAAAACGGCGCTCATCCTACCCGCCCTGGGCCGTACTGAACTGGACGTGCAGCACGAGGGAGAACAGTTCATCACCGTAGAAAATAGTATGGGGATTGTACACCGCAGTAAAGGTATCCTCGAACCCTGTTCTCCACACGTCCGGAGTGAACCGGCCATTATTGCGGGTTTGGCCCAGGCCGTGCTCGGAGCGAACAACCCCGTCGACTGGGCGGCCTGGGCGAACAATTACGACCACATCCGTGACGGAGTGGCGGCTACTGTCCCCGGTTTTGAAGACTACAACCGCCGCGTACGGGAGCAGGACGCCGGATTTTACCTGCCGAATGGTCCACGTGAGGGGCGCTTTACCACGGAGAGCGGTAAGGCGCACTTTACCATCAACGCAGTGCCGAACAACGGACTGAGCGAAGGAGAGT
>JBCDIR010000021.1:0-11665 GCA_038748735.1 Bacteroidota bacterium
AGTAACTCGACCGCTTTGGTCTTGCCAATCGTTTGGATGAGGCGCTGTGTACCACCGTAACCGGGTATGATACCGAGATTGACTTCCGGTTGTCCGAAGCGCGCTTTTTCACTCGCTATCCGCAGGTGGCAAGCCATCGCTAATTCGCAGCCACCGCCCAGCGCAAACCCCTGAATAGCCGCTACTACGGGTACCTTGGAACGCTCAATTAAAAAGAAAATATCGTGACCGCGCTGCGCCATGTCCGCACCATCCTGGCCCGTTAAGCCCAAGAATTCCTTGATGTCCGCCCCCGCGACGAAAGATTTTTCACCCGCTCCGGTGAGGACGACACCCCGGATGTCATTGCGATTCGGTAGGTCTTCCCCGAAGAAAGTCATCAAATCGCGCATCGTCTGTTGGTTCAGCGCGTTGAGCGCCTTTTCCCGGTTGATCACAACGGTCAAAAACGCCTCTTCCTGGGTGATAATTAGATTTTGGTACTCCATTGGTTAGGTCTATTTAGCAAACTGAACGCGAATATCGGTATTTTCAATCCGAGAAAGTAAACCCTCATTAACGAATCAGGGTCGTCTGTCCGTGTTCGACAATTACGGAATTGTCTGGCAGCTCGGCTTCCACCTGCCAGATGTAGACACCCGGCGGTGCGTCCTGCCCGCGGTACTGTCCGTCCCAGCCTTCGCTATCGTCGTTGAAGGCAAAATCACTACTCTCGTGAACGAGTTCCCCCCAGCGGTTCCAGACGCGGAAGGTCAGTACCCGTCCCTCGACGGGGCTGTGTACTAGTAGGCGGTTGTTGACCAAATCACCATTCGGCGTAAAGCCCGTAGGTACTAGTACCGGAAAATCTTTTAAGACAATAATCCGCAGCATATCCTCCCCTTCGCAACCGTTCGCATCGACTACCCGCAGCCGCAAGTCGCGCGTACGAACGGGAGACGCCACTTGCCCAACTTCACAATCGGCACAGCTTAGCCAAGTCGAATCGAAAGGAGACCATGCGTAGCTTACGATGGGGAAATCGCTAGTGACCATCGCCGAAATCGGTAGGGTTTCCCCAAACTTGATCTCTTGGTCTTCTCCCAGGTTCACTGTTACTTCAGCGGGTTGCGTAACCAATTGATCGTCCACGGTTGCCGCACAGCCGTTCGCGTCTTCGACCGCCACGCCGTACACGGCACTGGGCAGTCCGAGAAACACCCCACTCCCCTGCCAATCGTTACTGTTCAAACGATAGCGATAAGGTGGGCGGCCGCCCACGGCATCCACCTTTAGAAATCCGTCGGATAGTCCAAAGCAAGTCACGGGGTCTACTACGGCGGAAGCGGTCAGCAGTGGCGGTTCGGTTACGTCGTAGGTCTGGATGATGTTGCAACCAAAGTCATCGGTCAAGGTCAGTGCGTACGTACCCGCTACGATGGCTTGCTGTTCGGTGGCGGTACTGCCGTTACTCCAGGAAAAAGCGTAGGGCGCTTCGCCTCCCGTCACGGTGGGCAGGATGCTTCCCGTAGGAGAACCCGCGCAGGTAGCCGCCGATACCGCTGCCGCCACGTTCAGTTCCGATGCTTGCGCAACTGTACTCGTCAGAGTCGTGCTACAATTTTGCTGATCGGTAACCGTTACCACGTAGTCACCCGCCCCCAACTGATTGAGGTCTTCGCTAGTACTACCACCGTTCCAGGCGTAAGTATACGGCCCGGTCCCGCCCGACACACTCAGGTCAACGGCTCCGGTGATTTCTCCGGCGCAGATGACGTTGGTAATATTCGTCGTTAGCGCTAACGCACTGGGTTCATTAATCGTGACGGAAACCACATCCGTACACATATTTGCATCGGTTACGGTGAGGTCATAAGTTCCTGCGGTCAGGTTTACGAGCGGACTACTCCAAGAGTAGGGCGCTTCGCCCCCCGTCAGCTCGACGGTAATAGCACCACTGGCATCTCCGTTACAAGTCACGTCCGTGGGATTGGCGGCAAGGATGGCTACTGCTTCGGCTGGCTCAACTTCGGCGGTAAAGGTCGCCGTACACGCTTGGTCGTCCGTTACGGTTACTTCGTAACTGCCCGCCGTTAAACCCGTAGCGGTGGCCGTGGTCTGGTTGTCGGGCCAGGTGTAGGTATAAGGTGCTGTACCGCCTGCGGGCAAGGCCGTGGCCGTACCATTGGGTGGTCCCGTACAAGCCTGTTGCGTGGCCGAACCAGCTACCGTTAATAAGTTAGGTTCGCCCAGCGTCAAACTGGCATCAGTGGGACAATCATTCGCATCCAGAATCGTGACTCCGTAATTGGTGTTGGCTAACAAGCCCATCGCCGTTGCCGTCACATCATTATTGGACCAACTGTACCGGTAAGGTGCTACCCCTCCGTCCGGGCTGGCTAGAATCGTGCCATTGTTTCCTTGAAAGCAACTCGGGTCCGTGCCGTCCAGATCAACGGTCAAAACGGGCGGCTGGGTGATCGCAATCGTGTCCGTCGCTACGCAGCCGTTAGCGTCCGTGACGGTTACGATGGCGGGGCCTTCTGCCAGCGAACTGGCCTGAGCCAGATCGTCCCCATTGTTCCAGGCGTAGATATAGGGGGTAGCTCCGCCCTGGGGCGTGACGGTGGCGGTAGCGTCGTTGCCACCAAAACAACTCACGGCAGTGGCATCCAAACTGAGGGCTACCGCTAGCGGTGCAGCCAATTCAAACGCCAGGGTATCCGTACAGCCATTGCCGTCTAGCAACGCAACAAAATGCGCACCAGCGGCCAGGGCCGACTCCGCATCGCCCGTCGTTCCCGTATCCCAACTGACCGTAACGGGATTAGTTCCACCGGAGAAAGTCACCTGAGCGGTACCGTCCGCTAGTCCTACGCAGGACGGGACTTCCGTTTGGAGGTCCGTGATGGCTAATTCGTCCGGTTCCGTAATGGCAGCATTATCAAGTGCTTCGCAGCCGTTGGCGTCCGTCACGATGAGTTGGTAATTTCCGGCGGGTTGATCGGCTAAGGTGGGCGTAGTTCCGGCGTCGGTTCCCAGTCCAGTGTTAATCCACTGATAAGTCAGTGGCCCGCTGCCTCCGTTGGCTAGGGCACTGAGCGATCCGCTGTTTTCGCCAAAACAAGTAGCGGGACTCGCCATGGCTTGCGCACTCAGCACGCCAGGTTCCGCTACTTGAATAGAGGCTGTTTCTTCACAACCCAAACTATCCGTTACGATCACGGAATACGTACCCGCTACCAGTGCTGTCGCCGTGTCCGTGGTCGCCATATTGTCCCAGGCGTAGGTGTAGCTGCCCGTACCGCCCGTAGCCGTCACCCAGGCTTGTCCGCTGGTAGTGCCGTTACAATCCACCGAATCGGCAGCCATGACCAGGGCGAGTGCGGTTGGTTCTAATAATTCAATTTGGACCATTTGAGAACAGTTGCCCTGATCTACTAGCTCAAGCGTATACAGGCCCGGTCCCAAGTCCGTAGCAATAGAATCGCTGCTGCTATTGGACCAATTAAAAGTATACGGTCCGTTACCGTCCGTAATGTCGACGGTCAAGGCCCCGTTGGTATCGCCGTTGCACGCTAAGGGCGTTACGGTGATGGGTTCAATATTCGGCAGCATTGGTTCGTCTACGGTCACATTTATGGCACCCGGGCAAGCTGCGCTATCCCGGATGAGAATGTTGTAAGTAGCTGCTGTCAGCCCCGTAAACGTTCCCGTGGTGTTGGTGACTCCGTCCAGTTCAAACTCAAATGGCCCGGTACCCGTCTCAATGGTTAGGGTGATACTGCCGTCGTTGCCACCATTACAATTGACGTCCGTGACGGCAGCCGAGGCCGTAGCGGGTTCGCAACTTAGTGATTGACAGACGATCGTAGCCGGAAAAGTAGGACAATCAGACCCAAATCCCACTACGCTGATGGTCACTTCAGTATCTGGTTCCAGGTCCGTAACGGTATAGCTGGTGTTACTGGTGGTGGTCACTAACACACCGTTTACGCTTATTTCGTAGGTCGAAAAACCCGGCACGGCCGACCAAGTGGCTTCTACACTACTACTCGTGAGCGTACCACACGCCAAATCGTCGATGGACAGCGCGGGGTCTACCTGAATGGTGATGGTATCCTGTTCGGTACAACCGTAAGAATCGAAGACTTCGACGACGTAGGTAGTCGTTTCGCTGGGGTTGGCAATGGGGTCCGGACAATCCGTGCAACTGAGTCCGGCAGTTGGGGTCCAGCGGTAATCGACCTGATAAACCGGGTTGAAGCACATGCTCCAAGAATAGAGCGTACCCGTACCCGTAGCCGTGTCGTCCGTAATGACGAGTTGCCAAGTACCGTTGGTGGTGTAGTCTCCATCCCAGAGGAAGGAGAAATCACCTTCGGGCAGCCAATTACCCGTGAAAGGTACCGCCGAAGCGGGCGCAAACGGTCCCGGAGCGCTGATGGGCGTAGCAGCCGTAACGGTGAAACAGGTATTGTAATAGCCGTCGATGCCCAAGCCATTGCCGCCGTCGGCGCCGTTATCTGTACTCAATTCCAGGAACTGTCCGTCGGGTCCGATGAGGAAGATGTCCAGGTCATCAATCCAGCGGTGTTCGAGGCTGTCGATGCAGATTTGTTTGATGGCGTCCGGTCCTAGTTCCAGCGGAAGTACACCGAGGACATCAATTTCGGAGACGTACTGGACGTTATGCGTCGCAATTTCCAGGGGCGTATTATTGACAAAACGCGGTGGGTCGGGTAGTGGCACTTCGATAGTGGCGTCCAACTGCACGGATTCGGAAGCACAGATTTGCAAGTCGGGCCCAAGGTCCGGTTTCAGGAGGATATTGTCCTTAATAATAATGGTGAAGGTATCCCGATTACAGGGGTCGCGCTGTACACTCAGCAGGATCGTTTCGTCTCCCTCCACCAGGTCATCCTCGAAGGCAAAAATTGGCAGTCGGAAGGTACTATCACCAGCGGGGATGATGATGTCGTCGGGCAGGAAGGGGTAATCTACTCCTTCGGTAGCCGTACCGCCTACTGCAAATTCTACGTCATAATCGTCTTCTACGGGAGCGGGCAGGTTGAAAACGATTTCGCCCTCGCTGCATCCCTCGGCCATACCGCCATCAATCGCCAAACCTTCGATCTCTACGTCGAGTGAGCCCGTTCCGAAACTTTTCGCTTCCAGAAAGACGCCCGAATCCAACAGACCGTCAAAGACATCCGCAATGACGAGCTTGATGGTGTAGGTACTACAAGGTTCCACAATAGCTTCGGCAATGAATACGTCCGTAAAGCCGTCGTAAACAGGACGCGTAACGGCGGAATTAGCGTTATAAAACTGGCTGTACGCTAAGGAACCATTGCTTCCAGAACAGTTCACTAAGTCTCCCAGCGCCCCCGGAGTACCGGGATTCACATTATTGATCGTCACCGGTAAATTGGTTCCTGGTATCAGCGCAATATTTTCCGCATTATTTTCATAAGGACCATTGACGCCCGGCCCACTGATGAAGAATCCGAACACATCATTGTAGTCACTACAAGCATATTCTGGATACTCTTCAGAAGCAAAAGCGTAGGTGAAACGCAAGGTGTCGTTGACCGGGATAAACTCGATGGTGTAGCGTGCCAGATTTACGATGTCATTTCCGTTACCTACTATATCTTCTAGGTCATCATCAGAAGTGAATACGCCGTTATTGTCTGAGGAATTAGTGGAGCTATTTACGTTCACCCCCGTTTGTCCGGGAGCAGCAGCGGCAAAGCCCGTCGTCATCACTACGCCGCGTTCCATGCCAATGGAATTCTGCCCATTCGTAAAAAGTCCTACCGCATCCGCATTTCCATCAAAGTTGATGCTGACTACCTCTACGCCATCCCCGAGGAAGACGTTGGAGATGAGATTTTCTGGCGTAATGGGTGCGCCATTGACCACATCGAGCAGTTGTCCAGAAAGTAGGATGGGAAAAGTAAGAAACAGTAATAGGCAATAAAAACGATTCACAGTACGGATATTGGATGACGAAAACAGGTATACCTTAAAGACAATATTAGGCAATCAAATGCTGCCCAGCGGGAAAATTTTGGCATAAGACGTAAGGCCGTCAAAAAGCCTCCTGCCAGTTGAAGCGCTCGTAAAAAGCCGTGATGATGTCCTTGAAATTGTCCGGGATACGTTGCATCACTTCGTGTTCGATTTCGGCGGGAACGCCACCGTAGAAGGCCTCCGCGATGGCCCCGGCGATACTGGCCATGGTATCCGCATCGCCTCCCAGGGAGACGGCATTACGTACGGCACTTTCCCAACTTTCGCTTTCCAAAAAGGAAACGATGGACTGCGGCACCGAACCCGCACAACTGACGTCAAACTGATACGTAGGGCGTATGTCGGCGAGCGGTGTACTGAGGTCGTAGCCAAAATTGGCCTCCAATTGGTCCTTAATCACGGCCTTGCCGTAACCCGAACGCGCCCACAACACGGCCAGGGCTACGGCCTGGGCACCTTTTACGCCTTCGGGATGATTATGGGTAATATCAGCCGTAGCTTTGGCCTCCGCCAGGACGACTTGCTTGGTATCAAAGGCAAAACCCACCGGACTAACCCGCATGGCCGAACCATTACCCCAACTGTTGTACGGTCCCGTAATGGCCCCGGTCATCCAGCCGATGAAGCGGCCGCCGTAACCCGCTCCCGGGAACGCACGCGCGTACCGGCGTACGGTTTGTTCGTAAGGAATCTCCCGCAGAATCGCTTCGGCTACCGCTACCGTCAGGACGGTATCATCCGTGAAGCGGCAATCTTCCCCAAAAAGCGGAAAGTCCGTGGATTTATGGGGATGCCTTTCGTAAATAGAGCCGATGATGTCTCCTGCGAGCGCGCCTAGCATATACCGTTGGTTTTCTTCAAAGTTACTTAACAATCACCACATAGCCGCTAAATACTTCTACTTCTCCGTCCGCAAATTCAATTTCGGCCATCCAGACGAAGACGGCGGCGTTTAGCGGACGGTCCCGGTAACTACCATCCCAGCCGTAGGTCGGGTCGTTCGGAGGACTGTTGTACACTTCGAATACGGGTTCTCCCCAACGGTTAAACACCAGGAAGGAACGAATCTTTTGTACCGTATCATCGCCAAAAATGTAAAAAATATCGTTACTCCCATCTTCATCCGGTGTGAAAGCGGAAGGAATGTACACATTGCGTTTCTTTTCAACGATAATGAGGGTCTCGGCGCTCGCCGTACAACCATTCTCATCCGTAACATCCAGAAAGAAGCGAGTAGATTCGCGCAGCGCCACGTCGGTTTGGTACAAACATTCGCCGCAAGGCAGTACCGATAAAGGATTCCATGTCCAGTCCACCAAAGCGCTAGAGTCTACACTGAGCGTGGGCCAAATATTGATGGTGGTATCGGGTGGAATAGGGTCGTATTCGTCGAGTTCTACCCAGAGGTCATTCCCGTCGGGTAGACTAACTTCCGCTTCCAAAATACAACCAATAGCGTCTTCGACCTGAATAGTGTAGGTTCCCCCCGTAAGGTTGCTGAAGACCGTTTCACTTTGCAGTGCTGCACCATTTATACTGTACAAGAAGGGGGAGGTTCCTCCTATTAATTCGCTTATCGCAATACTACCGTCGGCGTCACCAGCACAAGTAGGTACATCAAGTAGGACGTCAAGTGCTTCGGGAGCATTGGGGTTGAGGGTAATCAAAGTATTGGCAATATCGGTACAGCCGTTGTCCGTATTTAAGACTTGAAAAGCGTAGTCGCCGGGTGTTTCTACGAACAGGGACAGCTCCTCTTCTTCGGTAATGACGTTATTGTTGAGTAACCAAGTGTAGGCCATATTACTACCCACGGAACTCCCCTCAGCGGATAGCGTGGTGCTAGGCGCCGTACAATCTAGTTCTAGCCCATCACTAATGGCGGCCACGGGGGGCGCAAAGTCTGCAGTCACAAGAACGGAATCCACGTTGAAGCATTCGTTGAGTTCGTCCGTTACTTGTAGCAAGTACCAGCCCGGGCTGTCTACGAAGAGCGTATTAGCCGGCTGATTAGCCAACGGCTGTCCCGTAGGGTCAAACCACTCGTAGCTGATTTGGCCGCCCTGCTGAGAATTCGAGCCGTCGAGTAGACCCGTTGGTTCGTAGCAGTTGATGGTAAGATCTTCACCTGCATTGGCGACGGGATAGAGTTCGTTTTCTTCTACTTCGATGATGTCTTCGTTGTCACAACCCGTGAGCGTGTCCAACACGGACAGCGTGTAGAACTGCGCCTCGTTGACCGTTATCAATAAACCTTCCGCATTTGGTAGTGGGTTGAGATCGCTATCCAACCACTGAAAAACGACCTCGTCTCCCAGGTCCGAGTCGCGCGCGTCGATCTGGACTGCGGAGGTAGCACAGTCCAAGACATCCAGTACTTCGAGGACGATTTGGGGTACGTAGGACAGGTCTTCCAACGCAACCGTTGCCGGAACGGACACACAACCGAAATCAGTATTGGTAACGACCAAAGTGTAGGTACCCGTAGTATCTACCGCCGGAAATTGCGCCGTAGCGTTAGCGTCCGTAATGCCGGGTCCGGTCCAGATGTAGGTGAAGTTATCGCCCGCAGAGCTGGCCGTACCGCCAATACTCAACACATCCGTATCACAGTCGAACTGTTGCGCGGGACCCGCATCGGCCAGCGGAAGCGGCACGGTGGTCAAACTCTCAGTAGTGGCGGACTGGCAACCGAACTCATCCGTAACGGTTACCCCCACCGTTCCTCCGGTAGCTACTTCGATACTCTGTTCGGTAGCTCCCGTACTCCAGGCGTAAGTTTCAAAGGACTGATCGACGGTGAGGGTGGTCGAAGCATCCACGCAAAATTCGGTTGGCCCCTCCAGCGCAAACACGGGCAGTGCTTGCTCAGCAACGGTCACAGAGGTGCTATTTTCACAGTCGTTCTCGTCAATGACGGTCAGGCTGTAGACCGCCGGATCCGCTACGGTGATGCTCGTCGTAGGTGCTCCGGTACTCCAAAGGTAAGCTGCGAAACCGGCGGAAGCAGTCAGCTCCGTTTGCTGGTCGGCACAGTAGGCCAGTTCGCCCGTAATTTCGGGATTCGGCAAGGCATTTTCGGCCACCGCGACGGTAGCATCACCCGAGCAGCCACTGGCATCCGTAACGGAAAGCGTGTAGCTACCCGGCTCCGTCACCGTGATAGTCGCAGTCGTATCTCCGGTAGACCAATTGTAAATAGCGAAGCCGTTGCCCGCACTTAATTCGGTCGATAGCCCCGCGCAGAACGCAGCTTCCCCGGCGATGACGGGGCTGAGTTCAGTAGCTTCTTCGACTTGCTCAGAAGTGTTCCCAACGCAGCCGTTAGCATCGGTGACCGTCAGACCGACGGGGCCCGCCGTACTGATTACTTCCTCGTTGGCTCCGCCGCCCGTAGACCACTGGTAAGTGGCGTAGTCTGCCCCGGCGTTGAGCGTCGTCGTCGTTCCGGTACAGAACGTGAGCGAACCCGCGATGGTCGGTTCGGGTAGCTCAAACGCACTAATGGCTACCGCTGCTTGGGAGGGACAGCCATTGGTATCCGTTACGGATACTTCGTAAACGCCACCCGTCGTAACCGTCAAATCACTGGTCGTATTGCCGCCCGTCCATTCGTAGGTAGCATAACCTTCCGTTGCCGACAATTCAGCGGAAGCGTCTTCGCAAAAACCAAGCGGAGCCGTAATATCGGGGGCGGTGACGGTAAATTCGTTCACGTTGACCGTGGCGCTGGTTTCACAGTTATTAGCATCCGTTACGACCACACTAACGTCACCCACGGCGGGGGTACTCAGCATCGGCTCGGTGCTCCCGTCGGACCAGTTATAGGCCGCAAACGGCTCGGTGATGGATAAGGTAGTTGTATCGCCGGGGCAAACCGTGAGGTCACCAATTACGCTAGGGCTAGCGACGGTATACGGAGCGACATCCAAGGTCGTACTTCCTACACAACCGTTGTCATCCGTAACGGACAGGCCGATCGTTTCGCTCGTACTCACGCTGATACTCGGTCCGGCGCTGCCCGTGCTCCAAGCGTAGGCCGCTAGGCTGTCCGGCGCAGTTAGCACCGTACTGAGGCCGGGGCAGAAACCGGGTTCGCCCGCAATGGTGGGTGTAGGCAGCGCCAATTCCGCTACCGCAATACTTGTACTGCCCTGGCAATTATTATCGTCCGTAACGGTTAGTCCGTAAGTGCCGGGGGCGGTGACCACCAGGCTGTTGTCGGTTTCAGCGGCTACGCTCCAAGCGTAAGCGGCGTAGGGTGCATCACTACTCAGCTCGGTGCTGTCGCCCAAACAGAAGTTAGGCGTTCCGTCGATGTCAGGAGTAGGCAGGGCCAGTGCGGTAACCGTGACGGTTTCGCTACCCATACAGCCGAATTCGTCGGCGACCATGATGGTGACGTCACCCGATTCGGTGACCGTTATTGTTTGTCCGCTTTCTCCGGTAGACCAATCGTAAACGGTATAGCCACTGTTGACGCTCAGCTCGGTACTGGTGCCGCTGCAAAATTGTAGCTCGCCCTGGATTTGCGGCGACAATTCGGCTTCCTCCACTACGTCCACGCTGGCGCTGTTGCTACAACCATTAGCGTCCGTAACGGTAACGGCATAGTTGCCCGCTTCGTTGATGAAAATCGTGGAGGTGCTTTCGCTGTTGGACCAGGTATAGGTTGCTAAACCCGTGCTGGCCATCAATTCCGTCCCACCCGCCGGGCAGAAGCTCAGGCGACCGTCGATGGTGACTTCGGGTAGCGTTTGTTCGTTGAGTGCCAAGCTATCCGTAGCCGTACAGCCATCCGCATCGGTAACCGTTACGGACACTTGGTCAACGTTAGCAACCGTAACTTCTACATCGGAACTTCCCGTGGACCAAGCGTAATCGTCGAAGCCCTCCGTGGCGGACAATACCGTAGTCGTACCCGCACAAGAGTCAGGATCACCCGTGATGCTGACGATGGGAATAATTAATTCCACGGTCTCGCTAGCGGTACCGACACAGCCTTCGTCGTTCGTAACGGTGACAGTGTACGTACCTGGCTCACTCACGTCAAGCATCGACTCCGTACTATTGTTGCTCCACGCGTAAGTGGCGTACGTTTGCGTAGTCGTCAGCGTACTCACCTCATCGGTACAGAGACGAAAATCTCCGTCAATTTCGGGCGTTGGGTTGGGAACTTCCACGACCGTGACGGTGGCGGAACCCGTGCAGCCCGTACTGTTTTCGACGGTTACCGTATAGTCGCCCGCTTCACTAACGGTAATGCTGGGACCGCTGGTACCGTTACTCCAATTCACACTGGTAAAAAAACCCGTTGTTGCTAAGGTCGTCGACGCGCCGGGGCAGATGGTTAAATCACCTTCAACAGTGGGCATGAGGGCGGGTACTTCCGTTACCTCAATGCTCGCCGTAGCTACGCAACCGTTAGCTTCCGTAGCGGTGACGGTATAGGTACCTCCGCTGGTGATGTCAATGCTTGGGGTGGTTTCGTTCGTATTCCAGGCATAACTAGCAAAGCCCGTTGTAGCAACTAACTGCTCACTGGCTTCCGCGCAGAGTTGGTCATCGCCCGTGATGGAGAGGTTGGCGGGTTGGTCTTCTAGTACTTCTAAGGTATCAGAATTGGGACAACCGTTGGCGTCCGTTA
>JBCDIR010000022.1:0-11515 GCA_038748735.1 Bacteroidota bacterium
CGACCTTAATCATTGATGAGCGAAAAGGGAGACGTATTGCTGCTGATCTTGGTATAAAAATTGTAGGTTTACTGGGGGTTATCGTTAAGGCAAAAAAAGAAGGAAAAATAGAAGCAGGGCTACCAATAATCAAACAGCTAGAAGAGAACGGCTTCAGGATTTCAAGTAAAATAAAGTCGATCATTCAAGCCAGTCTTAGAGAATGAATAAGAAATCGCATAGCTACTTATTACGCTGTGTTAGCCTCACCGTTCCGAACAGAAACCCTATATTTGTCCACTCACCAATCTCCACCTCCGTTGGCCAAGCAAGCGACCAAGAAAAAGGCGAAGAAAGTAACGCCCCTGATGCAGCAGTACTTTGGCGTTAAAGCCAAGCATCCCTCGGCGATTTTGCTGTTTCGAGTCGGCGATTTTTACGAGACCTTTGGCGAAGACGCGGTGGTGGCCGCGCAGGTGTTGGGCATTGTACTAACGAGCCGCAACAACGGCGGCAGCGACATTGAGCTGGCGGGTTTTCCGCATCATTCGCTGGATACGTATCTGCCGCGGCTCATTCGGGCGGGGCACCGGGTAGCCATCTGCGAACAACTGGAAAAACCGTCCAAAGAGAAGAAGATCGTCAAGCGGGGGGTGACGGAAATCGTAACTCCCGGCCTCGCTGTCGATGATAAGTTGCTGGACCACAAAACGAACAACTTCCTGGCCAGCCTCCACGCCGGACGCAAGGGAAAATACGGCCTGGCTCTCTTCGATATTTCTACGGGTGAGTTCCTCGTCTGCGAGGGGAGCCGTGACTACGTCGATAAACTCATCCAGAGCTTCCGACCCGCGGAAGTCATTTTGTCCAAAGACCAGAAAAAAGGCTTCCAAGAACACTTCGGCGAACGTTTTCACCTCTTTACACTCGACGAGTGGGTGTATACCTACGACTATACTCGCGAAAAGCTGCTGACCCACTTTGAGGTGCAATCGCTCAAAGGGTTTGGGGTAGAGGAGATGGACCTGGCACAAGTCGCCAGCGGAGCTATTTTACACTACCTGGAAACGACGGAGAATAAAAACATTCGCCACCTCACGTCCATTGGCCGCATTCAGCCGGACCGCTACGTGTGGCTGGACCGCTTCACGATCCGTAACCTGGAACTGGTCTACAGCCCGCACGAAACGGGGGTGCCACTCATCAATATTCTGGACCACACCATCTCGCCGATGGGGGGGCGTTTATTGAAAAAGTGGGTGGTGCTGCCGCTGAAAAACGTCGAAGAAATCGAAGCGCGCTTGTCCGTGGTGGAGTACTTCACGCAACAAGACGAGCTCGTCGATACGCTGGGGAGTTTCCTACGCCAAATCGGGGATTTGGAGCGGCTGATTTCCAAGGTGCCCCTCGGGAAAATCAATCCCAAAGAGATACGTCACTTGAAGCGGGCCTTGGAGGCGCTGCCGGGTATTCAGCAAGCCCTGTCGGAAACCAACAATTCGCTGCTCAGCAAAATCGGAGAAGGACTAGAACCCTGCGGGCCGCTCTGCGAGCTGATTGGCCAGCGCGTCGTCGAAGAGCCACCCGTTAACTTGACTAAGGGTGGGGTGATTGCCGACGGCTGCTCCGCGGAACTGGACGACTTGCGCGACATCATGAAAAATGGTCGCAACCGCTTGGTCGAGATCAAAGAACGGGAGGTCGAACGGACGGGCATCAGCAGTCTTAAAATTGGTTTCAACAACGTCTTCGGTTACTACCTAGAGGTGACCAGCAAGTATAAAAACGACGTACCCGAGGAGTGGATTCGCAAGCAAACCCTCACCAATGCCGAGCGCTACATCACCGACGAACTGAAGGTGCTGGAAGATAAAATTTTGGGCGCGGAGGAGAAGGTGTTGGTCCTGGAGGCTAGTTTGTACGAGCAACTCGTACTGGAAATGGCGGACTACATTGCGCCCATCCAGCGGAATGCTTTGCTGATTGCGCGACTGGACTGCTTGCTGTCTTTCGCCAAAGTAGCCGTTAAGCACCACTACTGCCGACCAGCAATGGACGACAGCTTCGTGATCGACATCGAAGCGGGACGGCACCCTGTTATTGAACAACAGTTGCCGCTGGGCGAAGCCTACGTCCCCAACGATGTTTTCCTCGACCACGAGCAGCAACAAATTATGATGATTACCGGGCCGAATATGGCGGGTAAATCGGCGCTGCTGCGGCAAACGGCCCTCATCTGCCTCATGGCCCAGATGGGGAGTTTCGTTCCGGCACAAGCCGCCCGTCTCGGCATCGTTGATAAGGTGTTTACGCGTGTCGGAGCCAGTGACAACATTTCCAGCGGCGAGTCGACCTTCATGGTAGAAATGAACGAGACGGCCAGCATTATGAACAATATTTCGGACCGCTCACTCATTCTGCTGGACGAAATCGGGCGCGGTACGAGCACCTACGACGGCATCAGCATCGCTTGGTCCATCGCCGAGTTTTTGCACCATAATGGGCAAGGACGACCGAAGACGCTCTTCGCTACCCACTACCACGAGTTGAACGAACTGGCCGATAAATTTGACCGGATTAAGAACTTCAACGTTTCCGTCAAGGAAGTCGGTGGTAAGGTCATTTTCTTACGCAAACTCACGGCGGGGGGCAGTCAACACAGCTTCGGTATTCACGTGGCGAAGTTGGCTGGTATGCCGCGCGGTATCGTTGAACGGGCCACTAGTATTCTCACCCAACTCGAACAAAAGCACATCGACGACAATCCCGGCGAGCGCAGTGCCGACGTACAGGGCAATACGCCCAACGTGGCGCGCCCTGCTACGGAAGCCATCAGCACGGAGGCCATGCAACTGAGCATCTTCGAGACCGTCGACCCCGTGGCCGGACAACTCAAAGCTGCGTTATTGGACGTGGAACTGAATAATATGACCCCCATTGAGTGCATGATGAAACTCAATGAGTTGAAGAAGTTGTTGGAGGAGTAGCCGAGCCGATTTGCAAATCATTCAGAATAACGTTATTTTTAGAACAAACTGACGCCGATGGCCTACCGAGACTTTAGCCTGGAAGATTTGCGAGCAAAATTTCAAATTCAGAACAGACTAGTCGATCTGTTTGACGACAGTGCGTTGGAGGAGGTGGCACCTAGTGAGCAGCTATTGACTCAATTAGCCGAAGCACAAGAACTTCCCATCAAAAGCGAAAAGGCACGGTCAGAACTGATTATCGCACCTATCTTGTTGGAACTTCGCCGAATCAATCAAAAGTTTTTCACTATTTATTCGGGGGATACATTGGTTGCGGACAAAGCCAAGGGACTGACGGGTGAGTGCGATTTCATTTTGGCTAAGGAAACAGGTTCCTTTTCGATTAATGTTCCACTATTGGCCATAGTCGAAGCCAAGAAACAAGATATTGAAACGGGGATTAACCAATGCGCGGCCCAGTTGTACGGTGCGCAAGTATTCAACCAAAAATCGGGTACAAAACTAGACTGTATTTATGGCTGTGTGACTACCGCTGATAACTGGAAGTTTATGCGTCTAGAGGGGCGTATTGTCTATATTGATAATGTTATCTATTATAAAAGCGATTTGGCACGAATATTAGGTGTTTTTCAAAAAATCATCAACTATTATAAAGCTAATCTTTGAAAAATTACCCCGTTCACGAGGATTTGTAATCCGAGCCGCTCGTGAGGATTTGTAATCCGAACACCTAATCTTTACCACCTAATTTATCATGAAACGTTTCCTCCGCATCCTCCTCGCCCTCACAGTCCTCTTCCTCGCCTACGTCGGCATCACGCTGCTGCTCGGTACCCTCGGCGATTGGCAACCACCCGCTAGTGAAGAGGCCGAAGTGGTCCGCACCAGCGACGGCCCGGACGTCATCACCGACAGTGTTATTTCCCTCGCTTTGTGGAATATCGGCTACGCTGGCCTGGGGGAAGAATCCGACTTTTTTTTCGATAACGGTGGCTTCTTTACGGCGGGCGATCACATGGTCCGTCCTCCGCAGGCGTATATGGAAAAGAACATTGCGGGTGCGCGCCTTTTCACGAGTAGTACCCAGGCTGATTTTTTCTTGTTTCAAGAAGTAGACCGCAACTCCAAGCGCTCTTACTTCATCGACCAGGGCGATACACTGGCCAACCAACGCCCGGATTACGCCGCCGCCTTCGCCGCCAACTACCAAGTTAGTCGCGTGCCACTACCTATCCTCACGCCCTGGAAAGCCTACGGTAAAGTCCGCAGCGGCCTGCTGACACTCAGCAAGTGGCAACCCACTCAGCAAACCCGTTACCAACTCCCCGGCGATTTCCCCTGGCCAGATCGTATTTTTCAGTTGGACCGCTGCTTGCTCGAAAGTCGGTTTAAAACCAGTAGTGGCAAGGAACTCGTCGTCATCAATGCCCACTTATCGGCTTACGACAAGGGCGGCACGCTGAAAAAGCAACAAATGGCCTTTTTGCAAGAATTTGTCCAGGCGGAGTACGCCAAAGGCAACTACGTCATCGTCGGGGCCGACTGGAACCAGTGTCCGCCTTACTTCGAGTTTGACCGTTTCATGCCCGGCCAGTCGCAAGGTTACACCCAAACGACCATCGCCGAAGACTTCCTGCCCGGGGGCTGGCAGTGGCTCTACGATGCGTCCCTCCCGACGAATCGTAAGCTCCGCGCGCCGCTGGACGATTACAGCTTCCGCACGCTCATCGACTTCTACCTTGTTTCGCCTAATATTCGCGCCAAGCGGGTCAAAACCCTCGACCAGCAATTTCGCTTCAGCGATCATCAACCGGTTTGGGTGCAGGTGGAGTTATTGTAGAGGTGATTATAGTGCGTCCAGCCACGTCTAACCAAAAACTAGTACGATGTACACACCTCCGACCAATGCCCGGAAGAGTACCAGCGGATCACGGAAGATTTTCTGCATCACGAAGATAATGTGGTACGGGAAACTGGCGTGTATATGCGAAATTTACGATAGGATGATTTGGGGCCTCCCCTCCTAAAGTCGGGGCGTTACGCTACGTGGTTCGCTGTTCGCTCAGCCCTGCGGGCCGCGGCCACTACGCATCACTAGGCCGTTCCCCTCCACAGGTTTAGCTTAGATAGGCCGTTAAATTGGACCGCAGTTCGGTCTGGATTTGGGTCGCCGTACTGGTAATAGTTTGCGCGTTTACCTCCGCTAAAACGGGCATCCGAAACAAGACGGGTACCCCCGTCATTTGCTCGATCACCGACTCGGTCGTGGGAGTAGCCGGTCCGTTAAAGATGATACCCGCAATGGGAATATTCCGCTGCCGCAATTGCGCAATGCTCAGCAGGGTATGGTTGATGCTACCGAGATAATTGTAGGAAACGAGGATCGTAGGCAGTTGCCACTGCGCAAAGACATCCAGGAGCGTCAACTGCTCGTTAAGGGGGACAAATAACCCACCCGCCCCCTCAATGAGGAGCGGATTGGTGGTCTTCGGTAGGCCGAAATCAGCAGCTTCAATGCGTACGCCGTCAATATCCGCCGCTGCGTGGGGCGACATGGGGGTACGCAGCCGCCAGCGTTCGGGATGGAAGCGCTCAGAAGGGAGTTCAATACCATTCCAGCGCGCCACTTTCATGGTGTCCGTAGCGTGTAAGTCACCAGACTGGACGGGTTTCCAATAATCGGCGGCCAGTACTTTGACGAGGACCGCCGAGCAGACCGTTTTACCGACTTCGGTACCGATGCCGGTCAGGACAAAGGTGTTCTCCATAGCTGGATTCTTTCAGAATGAGTTACTCTTTGGGTAAAATCCCCGTCTTCTGACCAAAATAATCCACAAAACGCTGCATATCCGCCGCGAGTTCATTGTTCTGCGTCGCTCGGAAGTAGGTATCGGCGAGGCCACGCAAGGTCTGGAAGAAGAACCGATCCATCTCCATGACCTGCATCTCGGTGGTCCACAGGTCAATTTTGAAGGTGTCGCGCGTTTCGTCGTCGAAGAAGGACAGCAACATCGCTTTAGCCAGTTGTGTCCCAGCGGGATTGTCGCTGGCTTCCCAGTCGATGCGGACGGGCATTTTCTCTTCGTTGAGGCCTACTTTTATGTTGATGTCACTGGTTTGAATGACTTCTTTGTTCATAGTTGGTTGCTTACTGGTCACTGAAAGGTATTCCCGCAAAAGTAAAACTTATTTCAATCACCACAATGAAAAAGAGGCTTCCTACACCTAGTAGAAAACCTCTTTTGAGTGGGCCCAACAGGACTTGAACCTGTGACCGACGGATTATGAGTCCGTAGCTCTAACCAACTGAGCTATAGGCCCTTAAAATTAGGGAACACAAAGATAACAACAAGTCCCACATTCCACAAGTTCCCGTAGTATAAAAACACAACGCCCGAACTTGGTATTACCAAAGTTCGGGCGTCACGGAAGGCTAAACGAATGTTGACACTAGTCAAGATTCGTTCAGTCCAGTTTATCCAGGTGGACGTCCATTTGGGGGAATGGAATACTTACACCTCCGGCATCGAATGCCTTCTTTACGTTTTCTTGCATGTAGAAAAGCGTAACCCAGTAGTGTTCACTCTTGCAGAACGGACGGGTGGCTAGATTGACCGAACTGTCTCCTAACGAAGCTACTACAACGCCCTGCGCCGGATCGTCGAGTACGTACGGGCATTCGCGTCCTACGCGCAGGATGATTTCCCGAGCTTTGTCGATGCTGTCATTGTAGCCAATGCCAAAAGTCAGTTCTACGCCAACAATACCTTGGCCGGAGATATTCGTGATGACGTTACTCGTCACTACGCCATTAGGCACAATGATCCGCTTATTATCCAGCGTTTTGAGGACGGTATTAAAAATCTGTATTCCTTCTACCGTTCCCTTCTGACCACCACCAATGGTTACCAAGTCACCCACTTTGTACGGACGAAAGGTCAGTAATAAAACGCCACTGGCAAAGTGGCCGAGTGTTCCTTGCAGGGCCAAGCCCACCGCTAAACCCATGGCACCCAAAATGGCTACGAAAGAAGTGGTTTCTACCCCAAACATGCTCGCCACGGCCAGTAGCAACATGACTTTAAGTCCCACACTGACGATTGAAGTCAGAAAAGGACGAATCGTCACGTCAATGCCCTTACGATCCATCGCGCGCTCAATGCTACGGGTAATAATACCAACTATCCAAAAACCGATAACGAGCGTCAAGATAGCGCCCGCTAGCTTCGGTACGTATTCGGTAGTGATTTTCTGTAAAGTATCCTGATCTAAAAATTCCATATCGTTTTGTTGGTTTTTAGTTGTTTGTTTTAAACAAGTTCATTAGGCTACGGCATGACAAGGTCCAATCATTTTCCACGCAGGAAAACAACTACTCTTGGTACAGTGCCTTATTGATTCGTATTTTTGTTCTGAATGGCATTCGTCACGGTTACACAGACATTAGTTAATGCCAAAATTAACACAATCTCCACGTATTGGCTAATCGACAGAAAAAATATTTAACCAAAAAACAAGCGTTGCAAAAGCTCCAACGTTACTGCGCCTACCAGGATCGCTGCCACTCGGAGGTGCGGTCCAAATTAATTGACTTGGGGGTGTACGGGGATACGTTGGAAGAGGTCATGGCCGAACTCATCATCGACAAATTCTTGGACGAGGAGCGTTTCGCCCGTTCCTACGCGCGGGGTAAGTTTCGTTTCAAAAAATGGGGGCGTATTCGTATCCGTCAGGAGTTGAAATTTCGCAAAATATCGGCCTACTGTCTCAAAAAAGCCATGGCCGAAATTGATGAGGAGGAGTACCGTACTACCCTGCAAACGATGCTGACCAAAAAACAAGCAGACTACCGCCGCAAATACGACGAATACGCTAGTCGCCAAAAAGCAGCCCTATTTGCCATGAACAAAGGCTACGAATCCGCGCTGGTTTGGGAGTTACTCAACGCAGAAAAGAGTCAATGACGCGGCTTATTCCTCTTCGTACCTCCCCCGGCCCGACCGATCAATAATCATACTGTGTGCCTGTTGCGTACCCTGCAAAACGACGTCCAGAATGTTAACGTGAGCGGGCTGCTGCGCAATGTAGTAGATCGTTTCCGCTACGTCCGGTGAGGTGAGGGGTTGGAAATCTTCGTAGATTTTGGCACGCTCGGCATCGCCATCGAAGCGGGTGAGGGCAAATTCTGTTTGCTCGACGTGAGCGGGCGCTACCTGGCTGACGCGAATACCGTATTGGTGGAGGTCCATCCGCATCCCTTTCGTGAGGGCATCTACCGCGAACTTGGTGGCGCAGTACACATTGCCGTTGGGGTAGACTTCTTTGCCCGCCGTAGAGGCTACGTTGATGATATGGCCGCTTTTTTGCTCCACCATTCTGGGGCTGATGAGGCGAGTGAGGTACAGCAAACCTTTGACGTTCGTGTCGATCATTTCCTCCCAGTGCTCCAGACGCCCCCGATGGATGGGGTCAAAACCTTTGGCTTTACCCGCATTGTTGATCAGCACGTCAATCGTCGCCCACGCGGGGGGTAGACCGTCGATAGCGGCTTGTCCAGCCTGTGGATCACGCAGGTCAAAGGCGAGCAAGTGAATTTGGGTAGGGTAGGTCGCTTCCCACTCTTTTTTGAGTTGCAACAAGCGTTCCTTCCGCCGTCCGGTGAGGATCAAGCGGTGGCCCGCGCGTGCGAAACGTTCGGCCGTAGCCCGACCAATTCCCGCCGTGGCACCCGTGATGAGCACCGTTTTCACGGGACCGGTGGGCAATGCCTCCTGATTGGCTAATAGTGCTTCTAAACGCGCTACTTCCGCTTTGAGCGACTGCAGATCTTGTTGCTCATCAACGATTTGTTGCGTCTGTACGGGAGTGGCGAAGGCCAAGTCATTAGCCGCAGTTTTCAGCTCAGGATTATTTGCTACGGCTGCTTCGTAAGCTGCTTGTGCTGCGGCGTAGGCTGCGTTCTGATGGTGTAAAATGGCCATCTCATAGTGCGCTAGTGGATGGCTAGGTTCGCGTTCCAGCGTTTTTTGAAAATACTTTAGCGCCTTTTCAGCTTGCGCTGGTTGCTGGGCGTATAAGATACCGAGTTGGTAAGTAGGAGTCGCATCATCAGGTGATTTTTTGGCGGCTTTTTTCAAGTATTCGCTGGCCGTACTCGGGTCCGTAGCGTCCAGGCTGAGCAAACCGAGTTGCAACCAGGCTTCCCCCAAGTCTTCATCCAGAGCGACGGATTTAAGGTACCATTGTTTGGCCGTAGCCGTATCGCCCGTGCTATCGGCCAGTTCACCCGCTAGGAAATGGCCCGGGGCGTGGGTAGGCTGCTGTTGTAGTAAGTCGTGAACGGCGGCCTGTGCTTCGGTGGTGCGTAACTCCTGTGCCAACAGTAGCGCTTGGTGGTAGCGCAGCGCCACGGTAGTGGGCTGTTGCTCAATACCTTTAGCAAGCAAGTCGATGGCTACTTCCGCTTGGTCCTGGTCGGCGAGTTGCCAAGCTTGGGTGATCAGCTGGTCCTCGTCGACGGGGTCTGCCGTTGGTGGTTGCGTGTCGAAGGCGGCCTCGTCCAGCATTCGGGGGGCGGGTTCCGTGGTAGGCGTCTCAATGCCCGTTGCGGCTTCGGTGGTTGCTTCGCTCTCTTCCGGTGCGGTGGGGATAGGCTCCGGTGTGGATTCGGCGGCGGGCGTTGAAATACCCAATTCGACTAGACCGGGAATAGTCGTCAAATCTACGGGCGGTTCCGCTGCGGGTGTGTCGGATGGCACAATTTCCGGTTCCGTTGGCGTAGCGGGGGGCTCAGGTTCGTCAACAGGTGCTGCGGGGGAGGTAGATTCCTGCGACTCTGGGTTGGACACCGTATCGGGGACAGTCGTAGTGTTGGCCTCGCGTTGTGATAGTCGAAACGCTTCGCCGAGTGCTTCTTCGTCCAAAAACTCAAACAGGGGCGCGTACTGTTCGTTGGTTACGGTTTCCCAATTAACGGGGTCCAAGTTGCGTAAGAGTCGAATGTGCTCCCCTGCCTCCGCAGAAATGGTCCGTACTTTGCGTAAGTGCTCGGCAAAGCCTTCGTTGTCCAAACTGGGGTCTTCGCGCTTCTGGCGGCGCAATTCCAAGTAGCGATCTTGCCAATAATTGATGTACTGAATAATGTCAGACACCCGTTCAAAATTAGTGGCTATCTCAATCCGCTGCCCGTCCTCGGCGAGGCGGTGGCCCGGAATGATGATCGGTAAGATACTATCTCCGTGCGCGTTGACGAACGCCAGCCCTTGCTCCATACACTTGGTCGACCGCAGAAAATTATCGCTGATCAACAAGAAAATGGGACCGTTGAAATCACGGAGTAAATCCGTCAAACTTTCCGACTGATCACGTGCAATAGCGAACGGTTGGAAAGTGAAAACTCGCGCTACATCTTGCTGCAATTGCTCAGCAATAGCTTGGTTGTCGGTACTGTACGCGAGTGCGATGGGAGTGGCGAAGGCTTGCATGCGCTATCCGGGTTTACAACTTGATCGCTCGTGGGGTTACTTACCTTCGGCCAGTAGCGTCGCTAGGGTTGTTTTGAATTCCTCCTGAAACGCCGCAAACTTACTCGTCGCTGGTCCGTTGAAGCCGGTGTGAATCTTGCGGATTCGGTTATTGCGATCAATGAACAGCAAGGTAGGGTAAGAAATTACTTTATCCAAACCCGTCAAAGCCGCAGTAGCCTCTGATTTGTTGTAATAACCGCCCCACAGCAACGGATAGGGGATGTCCAACTGGTCTTGGTAACGCTTCAGTGCCGCCAGTGCGCGTTCCTCCTGACGGTAGCGTTCAAAACCAATACCGATAACAGCAAGGTCAGGATGCGAGTTGTTTTTTAAATAATCGACGAGAAAAGTAGTTTCATCTCGGCAGTTGGGGCACCAAGTTCCCATGATTTGCACTAATTTGACCTTGTCGTCGAAGGCCGCATCCGTCAGGCGAATACTGTCACCATTTGTATCAAGAAACGAAAAATTGAAACGCTGGTCGGCAGCGGTGGCTTGCGTTAATTCGTTAGGAGAGGTCAGTTGCGCCGCCGCGTTGCGTTTGGCCGTCCAGATAGAACGGTAGTGGGTGCCAGAACGGAAGAAGCCTACCATTTCGTCCCCGTCGGCCTCAATTTGCGCCTCGAAGAGGAAAGCGTGTGAACCGTCAAATACGGACATATACAGTTTACGGTCCGAAATCTGCCCTTCCAGAAAGCGGTAGTCGCCCGTTTCCGTGCGGAACGTTCCGGTGACTTGATTGCCCTCTTGTTTAAACTCGCCAATGCCGGGATAGCTACTGTTCTCATCTTCGAAAAGTACTTCCCAAGTACCCGTCAAGTCAATGGTAGTGGGTTTGGGTACCGTCGTGAAGCGGTGATTTTCGCCGTAGCGGGCAATGAAGGGAATTTCGTAGTTTTCTTTGTAGTTGACCACCCACTTTCCTTCGATCAGCCCCTGTTCGAACAACCCGACCATATAACTGTCGTAGACCGGGAAGTCGATGCGAATACTGTCTTTCGCCCGCGCCTTGCTGCGCCC